>NZ_JAHLRI010000001.1:0-247553 GCF_018919685.1 Enterococcus sp. S183_ASV_20 | reverse complement strand
TGTCTCTTCGTCCGAATATCAGCGCTGCTTGCTTTAAAATATCATTTTCCATTTCTAATTGCTGGTTTCTTTTACGTAGTTCTAACAATTCTTTTTGTTCAGGCGTAAGATTATCTTTTTCTTTGAATGAACCACTCGTTTTAGATTGCTTTACCCATTTGTCAAATGCTGAAGCCGTTAGTTCATATTCTCGAATGATTTCTACACGTGGCTTTCCAGCTAAGTAAATATTGACTATTTGTTGCTTGAATTCTTGTGAAAAAGTTCTTCGTGTTCTCTTAGATATAAAAATTCCTCCTGGTATGTTTTCTTCTAGTCTACACACCTTAATTTTTCTGTCTAGTTAATTGTAGCCTATCCAGTGCTTCTGCCGGAGAAAATCAGATCCGAGGATGCTCATTGTCAAGGGCAATCGGAGCCATAACACCGCAGCATTCACAACACCTTATAATTTTTGTCAAAAAAAGTGTTGCCATTCCAATAGATGAAATTCTTCAATTGAGAGTGTAAAATATTTTGTGTAAATAGAAAAAAGGAAGTCCCTTCTGTAGAATAGAGTTACCACAACACATTCACAGAAAAGAGGACTTCCATATGAACGATTTTACTACAGAAATTCTAAAGACTCTAGCGAACAAAGGCGATTTGAATGAATTATTAGTTGCTTTAATTATTTATAAATAACTATAATGCTTTTATTATAGTATCGTAAATAGTTTATATGAATACATTAATTGTAAAAATGGTGGATGGCTCTGAACGATTAACAATATTTTTTTGTTTTGACTATCATTTTATTGTTCAGAAATAATTTATTGCACTTTTTGAGGTAAATAGTTTAGAATTATTTTAATATAAGTACTTCAGATTTAATAAAGGAGAAATATCTAATGAAAAAAATTGATTTAATAAATATGATAGGTATGTTAATAGGGATATTAGTAAATATAGTAATTTTCACAGATTGGCTCGGGGTGTTATTTTCTAATCTTATTCCCATACTTATTATAGGCATTTGTGGAATTATACTTTCAATATTAGAACTTTTTGAAAGCAGAAATACAATGAATAGAATATTTGCTTGTATTATATTAATTGTTAATCTATTGCCTATGGTCTATTTTACTTTTTTATATTTTGCACTGGGATGAAATAAATTAACCAAAAGTTTCTTTTTCTTATAATGTGTATCAATATTAAAACTGAAAAAGATATGGATAATAGGATCAAAGCCCTCATTGGAACACTCAATATATTATCAGATTTAAATTTCAAATAGATAATTTCATTTTTTAGTAATATCGAAAGATACTTTTTTAATGATGAGAGTGTAATGTAAACCGTGTAAGTAACCATTAATCCTAGGCAGGTGGTTGCTTCGCGGTTTTTCTTTTTCTACAATAAGATCAAGAGGTGATTACACGATGGCTAGAAAGAAAAGAAATCCTGATGCCGAAAAGTTAGCTGAATCCATTCTGAATGCCTATCAACCTGAATCTGTCGATGACATGCAAGATGCTTTGAAAGATGTGTTTGGGCCCCTTTTTGAAAAAATGCTTCAAGGAGAATTGAATAATCATTTAGGTTATGATGCCCATTCTAAAGAGCCTAAGGAACACGATAACCGTCGAAATGGCTATGGAACTAAAACGCTTAAAACCAGTTTTGGTGAAGTAGCTATTGATGTTCCTAGAGACCGGGAAGCTTCCTTTGAACCAGAGTTAATTCCTAAGAGAAAACGAGATGTCTCCGACATCGAAGGGAAGGTTCTTTCCATGTATGCACGAGGAATGAGTCAACGAGATATTGCCGCAACCGTCGAAGCTATCTATGGCTTTGATATTTCCCATGAAATGATTTCAGATATCACTGACGCTGTCCTTCCTGAATTGGAAGAATGGCAAGCCCGCCCCCTAGCAAAGTGTTATGCCTTTCTATTCGTTGATTGTATGTATGTTACTTTACGAGAAAATTATGAAGCCAAAGAATATGCTGTATACACCATTCTTGGCTATGATCTCAAAGGAAATAAGGAGATTTTAGGATTATGGTTAAATCAAACAGAATCTAAAAATCGCTGGATGCAAGTATTTGATGAACTGAAAGCACGTGGTGTCGAAGATGTCTTTTTCATTTCGATGGACGGTGTTTCTGGCCTCGAAGAAGGCGCAAAAGCGATCTTTCCATCGGTAATTGTTCAGCGCTGTATTGTTCATCTTGTTCGAAATGCATTGCGCTATATTCCAAGTAAGGACTATAAGGAAGTCTGCCGAGATATGAAAAAGTTCTACGGTGCTTCTTCTCTAAACGCTGCACATGCTGCTTTTGGCAGTTTTCAAAATCGGTGGTCTCATTATTCTGGTGCTGTAGATGTCTGGAAACGGAACTTTGCACATGTTGAACAACTATTTGATTATGGTAGTGCCATTCGAAAAATTATGTACACTACCAATGCGGTTGAAAGTGTCCACTCCAGCTTCAGAAAAGTCACAAAAAAAGGAGCGTTCTCTAATGAGAATGCACTCCTAAAACTACTTTATTTACGCACGAAAGAATTACACGCGAAGTGGTCAGGTGGTCGAATTCAAAACTGGGCTATGGTGCTTAAGCAGTTAATGATCAACGAGACCTTCTCCTCTAGAATGAAAAGTATGCGATTTACCTTCCGTAACAACGGTAGGTTTATTCAACTATGTGTCCGATCAAAATTTATCTGATTTCAAAATAGCCGAGAGAATTATGGTGGTTAAAAACTCTTAACTATTTAACTTCCACAGTTTAGTTGACAAACCCCAATTAGTTCTCTATTTTCACATACTATTTTCAATAGTGTGTTTTTTATTTATATTCTTAGTCAAGCTAACTGTATGAGTATTTAGTAAAGTTGTTTCTTTCAAAAATTCAGAAGTCTTATCACCTTGTATACCTAACCAAATCAGTGTCCAAGGTTCCTTTTTATCTGTATAATACTTCACTTTTTGACCTTGAAAAAAAAGAAAATATCGTGTTCTATAAGTTCAAAATGTTGAGCTTCTACTTCTAAGAATCCCTTACCAGATAAAACATAATGAAATATCCATTTTTGTTGAACTATATAATTACGAATAGAAGAATTGGGATGATAAGATTCATATCCGCATTGGGAAAGGGAAATTGGAGCAGAAACTGACTTATTATGATACCAAAAATCCTCCATTATTATCCTCCTTTATAGAACTAACTATGAAGAAAATACCATGTTTTAAGTATAGATTATCATGTTCAAATGGTCAAAAAAATCTATACTATAATTAGATAGCGCTTTCTAACTATTTTTTGAAGGAGTCAATCATAATGAGTGAGAAAATAATGAATACAATCCAGAATAAAGTTTTACCTATAGCTACTAAGATTGGGAATCAACGATTTTTAGTAGCGTTAAGAGATTCATTTATGGGTACGATGCCTGTAATAATGACAGGTTCGGTTGCAATATTATTAAATGCTTTTTTAGTAGATTTTCCTATGCAATTTGGCTATGAGAAGATTACTGATTATTTTCAATGGTTAGTAGATATAAATAATTTGATATCAAAAGGAAGCATTTCTATTGTTTCCTTACTGTTTATTTATTGTTTAGGAGTAAATATTGCTAAAATATATAAAACAGATACTTTGTCTTCAGGACTAGTCGCCCTGTCTTCATTTATTATTTCTATAAGTAATTCTATGACTTCAACTTATAATTTATCGAATAATAATAATATTGACTTAACAACACTATTTACTGATGTTGAGGGAATAACAGTTACAGGTAACAGTTTAAATGTGACTATATCAGGATTGTTGCCTGGTACACAAATTAATTCAAATGGTTATTTTACCGCAATAATCATAGGTTTTTTATCTTCAATTATTTTTTGTAAACTCATGAATAAAAATTGGACAATTAAATTACCTGATACAGTTCCTCCAGCTATCGCTAAACCATTTTTATCAATTATTCCGGCTTTAGTTTCTCTTTATATAATTGCTATTTTGACATTTTTGTTAAATAGAATTACAGGAAAAATTTTAACAGATGTAATTTACGAAATATTACAACGCCCTATGTTAGGACTTTCCCAAAGTTTTTTTGTTGTTATATTAGTTGCTTTCTTAGTTCAATTTTTCTGGTTTTTCGGTATTCATGGTGGAAATGTTATGGCACCTATTATGGAAGGTGTATTTGGAGTAGCGCTTTTAGTTAATTTAGAAGCTTATCAAAACAATGAAACTATTCCTTATGTTTGGACAAGTGTATCATACGGATCGTTTGTCTGGTATGCAACTTTAGGTTTATTAATTGCGATTTTTTGGGTATCAAAAAATAGTCATTATAAAGAAGTTGCAAAACTTGGAATTATGCCTGTTTTGTTTAATATTGGTGAACCAGTAATGTATGGATTACCTACTGTATTAAATCCTATTTTATTTATTCCATTTTTGTTATGTCCTGCTGTAATGTCTAGTGTGGCTTATTTAGTAACAGATTTTAAGTTGGGTTTCTCCAGTAACACAAAATGTAACTTGGGTAATACCACCGGTCTTATATGGATTCTTTTCGACAGGATTTGATTGGAGATCAATTATTTTATCAATTATTAATTTATTTTTAACCACGTTAATTTATTTGCCATTTGTTAGAATGGCAAATAAGAAAATTGGATAATTTTTAAGTAAGTCGTAGTTAGTGTGTATTAGAAGTATGATAAGCCTCATTTTTGATATATTAAGGAAGGAGAAGACATGCAAACGTTTGAGATAAAAGAAGAATTTTTGGTAGATGGAAAACCAACTAAATTGATTAGTGGCGCAATCCATTATTTTCGCATGACACCGGCACAATGGGAAGATAGTTTATACAATTTGAAAGCACTGGGTGCGAATACCATAGAGACTTATATTCCTTGGAATCTGCATGAGCCAGTGGAAGGCGTCTATGACTTTGAGGGCATGAAAGACATCGTTGCTTTTGTGTCATTGGCGCAAGAACTTGGCTTGATGGTGATTTTGCGGCCATCTGTCTATATTTGTGCGGAATGGGAATTCGGCGGGCTACCTGCTTGGTTGCTGAAAGAGCACGTGCGATTGCGTTCAACTGATCCACGATTTATTGCAAAAGTCCGTACTTATTTCAGTGTGCTTTTACCAAAATTAGTTCCTTTGCAAGTGACACATGGCGGACCAGTCATCATGATGCAAGTCGAAAATGAATATGGTTCTTATGGCATGGAAAAAGAGTATTTGCGGCAAACAAAACAGGTGATGGAAGAATTTGGCATCGATGTTCCGTTATTTACGTCAGATGGTGCTTGGGAAGAAGTGCTGGATGTGGGCACACTGATTGAAGAGGATGTTTTCGTGACAGGAAATTTCGGCAGTCATTCCAAAGAGAACGCTACAGTGATGAAAGCATTTATGGCAAAACACGACAAAAAGTGGCCGATTATGTGCATGGAATACTGGGACGGTTGGTTCAATCGTTGGGGAGAACCGATTATCAAGCGTGATGGCCAAGATTTAGCTAATGAAGTCAAGGATATGCTAGCCTTAGGTTCATTGAATCTCTATATGTTCCATGGCGGAACCAATTTTGGTTTTTATAATGGTTGTTCTGCTCGTGGTGTGTTGGATTTGCCACAAGTGACTAGCTATGACTACGATGCGCTATTGACGGAAGCTGGCGAGCCGACTGAGAAATACTTCCATGTACAAAGAGCCATTAAAGAAGTATGTCCTGAAGTGTGGCAAGCCGAGCCCCGCAGGAAAACATTTGGTTCTTTAGGAACATTCCCTGTGCAAAACAGCGTCTCACTGTTGGCGGTAAAAGACCAGATGATGACGGCCCAAGAAACGATGTATCCAATAACGATGGAAGAAGCAGAATCTGGTTATGGGTATATGCTTTATTCAGTAAACTTAAAAAATTATCATCACGAAAATAAGCTCAAAGTTGTGGAGGCCAGTGACCGATTGCATCTTTTTGCAGACGGTAGCCTGCAGACAATTCAATATCAAGAAAACCTTAGGGAAGAAGTGATGATCAAGGGTACGCCAGAGAAAGAATGGATTGAACTAGATGTTTTAGTAGAGAACTTAGGCCGAGTGAACTATGGCTTTAAATTGAATGGGCCGACACAAGTGAAAGGCATTCGTGGGGGAATCATGCAAGACATCCATTTTCATCAAGGCTATCGGCAATATGCATTGACATTGTCAGCAGATCAACTCAAAAAAATCGATTATACTGCCGGTAAAAATCCGGCCCAGCCTTCTTTTTATCAAGCTGAATTCACATTGACTGACCTCGCGGATACATTTATCGATTGCCGCAGCTATGGCAAAGGGGTGGTCATCGTCAACGGTATCAATTTAGGTCGTTACTGGCAAAGAGGACCGATTCATTCCTTGTATTGTCCGAAAGAGTTTTTGAAGAAAGGCACAAATGAGATCGTGATTTTTGAAACGGAAGGGATAGAAATTAATGAGCTCATCTTTTGTGGACAACCGATAGTCAAGAAACTTTTGACTAATGATTTTTCTGAAATAGGTTCAAATATCCATAACCATATAGACAGCTAGTTTAAATTTATTGCAGCAAACCAATCATTGTATGTGTCGCGATTTTTCCAAATCTCAATACTTATTCTAACGCATCACAAATATTTATCTCAACAAGTCTCGAATGATTTTTACTTTTCATTTATGGTTCAAGCAGTGAATAATTTACACTTTCTTTTGAGATTGACTTATATTCGCGATAAACATCCTAAATGATAGAGATAATTTAAGCATTTGATCGTTGATAAAAGGTATAATTATAGATTCATCACAGATACATTGCTTTTTTCGAAGAAACTATAAAAAATGAGAGTCTAGGTTATTTGAGAATATCAATTGAGCAAGTACAAATAACTCCAAATTTAGTAATATTCCTAATTGATTATTGGTGAGTAATTAAAAAGGAATACTCAAGCTACATGTATAGCATAGAAAATCAGCATTCAATCAGACAATTAGGATTGAATGCTGACTTTTTTGTTATATTGATATTTTCAATTATCTTCTTTATTTTCTTCTAGTTTTTCGAAAAATAGGTATTCTCTGATCGTTGTATTAGTGGAAAGGGGATAAAGGAGCATATTGATCGTGCAACAAAACAACAATGAGATATCTACACAACACCAATTTGATGCCTACTGTAAAAAAGTATTACGCAATGAAGCTAAGTCTATTCGAAAACGAAACGATAAAATAAAAGAAAATGAGGAACCATTAAATGATTTAAATGAAGGTAAGTATTCACAAACTCATTTAGATGAGCAAGATGTTTATTTCTTATTTGGAATGGAGATATTAATTTCAGATCAGAAGTTATCAGCAGCAATTGATCAGTTATCGGATACAAGGAAAAAGATTGTTTTACTTTATTATTTTGCAGGTTTTAATGATACTGAGATCGGTAAAATTTTCAACATGAGTACAAGTGGTATCTGGTATCAACGAACGAAAGCGGTTGAACAATTGAAAATGGAATATGGCTTATGGTAGACAAACAAAGGAACCAACATTACCCATTAGTTCCTATATCTATTATCTTATCTACTTTGAAAGAAGACCCAATTTCAATCAAAATGATACTTAAACATTACCACGGTTATATAACTAAGTTATGTTTAAAAAATGGATTTAATGAGGTGGGGCAATTTATTACCTATGTAGATGAATATATGCTAAGACAGCTAGAAATTAAATTGATAGAGGCTATATTGAAATTTAAAGTTAACTAATTAAAAAGTCCCCTTTCCACTTTTGCTATCTAAAAGAATCTTCTAATATTTGAGAGATATGTTTTTTAGTTAGAAAACCTATTGATCATTGAAAATTAAATAAATTCTATCAGTACGTTAACACTTCAAGGAGCATATTTTAGTTGCGCCATGATCTCTTATTGTAAAGAAGGAGCGATTAAAATTCTGAAATAGTTTTTATAGTCAATAAAAAGCGATGATTTGAAGTTGAAATAATGATACTTCCGTAAGGCTCGCCGTAAACTTGGGGAGAGGTGAAATTCCTATGTACTTTTGACAAAAGTGGCTGATAGATTAATTATTGTTAATAGAAAGGAAGAGACAATCATGTCGAAGAATAACAATAAAAGTAATTCATCAGAGTTAGAAAAATATTTGTTTCATCCAGAAAAGATAGAGGATTCTAATAATAAAATGAAGAGGATAAATCAACTACCATTAGTTTTAACGAATAAAGATTTAAAAGAACAATTTCAAATAAGTGATAGTACTTTAAACCGTCTTATAAAATTAGGTGATTTTCCAAGCTGCTGGTTTGGCATTAGAGGACATTACCTTAGAGATGACATTTTAGAATGGGTAAAAAAAGGAAATGAAGAATATTTTTGCGATCAGTTTCGTTTATTACGATTATTGTAGAATTTATCTTTTCGTCTGCATGTTGTATAATTATTTCATAGATAGAAAGATTTTCAAGCACTTCCGATTGTTGGGTTCCTTCGTAATTGGAGGTAAGAATAAATGGAAAATATGAGTCGTTTTAAAAAACATATTACTGCAACGGGAAAAATTACTTGGTACTTTCAGGCTTTTCGAACTACGAGACGAGGTTTTAATTCTAAACGTGAAGCTCAGCTTGCTTATCTTGAAATGGAAAAACAACACAGAAATAAGCAAAAAAGGCTTGCTAGTAATGATAAATTTAGTGTTGTTAGTCAAAAGTGGTTTGAATATTATCGATCACTAAACGAACAAAAGGTGGCAACGTATGATAAACGAGAAGAACAGGTGAAAATACTTAATCGATGGATTGGTGGTAAAAAATTAAGTAGTTTATCATCAGAAGAACTACAAAAATTCCTTTTCATTTTAAAAGAAAAGGGAATTGATGGCGTTAATGTTGGTTATGCTAAAAATAGTTTACAATCTCTTGTTCAGGTTCTAAATATGGTTTTTAATTATTGTAAGAAAAAGAATTTGATAAATGAGAATCCAATGAAGTTTGTTAAAATGCCTAAATATCAGTTATCTCTTAAAGATTTAAAAGAGTCTGTCAACAGTTTAGAAGATAAGTTTTTAACAGTGGATGAATTACGAGCTTTTTTAAACTATGGGATAGTTTATGAAGAGTTACCCATGTCTGTTCTTTTTCATGTTTTGTTTTATACTGGGTGTCGTGTGAGTGAAGCGCTTGCTTTACAGCCTCAAGATATAGATTTTGAACGAAATGAAATTTTGTTTTATAAACAGACAGCAGTAAAAGGAAAAAGTAAAGATTTTCGAATAGAAACTACAAAAACTGTTAGTTCTGCAAGAAGAGTACCCGTCACACCATTAGTAATGGAGAAATTACAAGAATTAATTGATGTATTAAATAAAACAAAAAGAAATAGTAATTTTGTTGTAGATGAAACTTATTTATTTGTTTATCTCGATCCTGGAAAGCGTGGAGTTCCTTATCGTCGTGAATATGTAAACGATCATGTTAAACGTTGTGTAGAGCGATGTGGAATTAACAAAGATTTTCACACCCATTTGGCTCGTCATACTATGGCTAGTTTAGTGGCAGAGTATTGCAGTTGGGATGTTTTAAAGGATCGTTTAGGTCATACAGACAGTACAACCTCAAAAATATATCGCCATTTAACATCAACTGAAAAGTTAAAGCCTCTGACTGCTTTTAATTCTTTAGAAGGTTAAAAAGATGGTGAAAGTACTGGTATTACAGGATTCTTGAAAAACATTTTTTTAATAGGTTAGTCAAAGTGTAGTCAGAGGCAATAAAAATTCTTTTATATCAATACTGTAAAGACTTTTCACAAGTATCAAAGAAATCCGTCGTTAATCTTTACTATTCGACAAACGAACACCCTCTTGCTCAGCAAGAGGGTGTTTTTTTGTGTAATTAAGTGGAAAATCAACATTGACTTTTTTTGAAGTCACATAAGTGTGAAAATTAGGTTTTTGGACAATGATTCAGAAATCTTTTGAAAATTGAAGGTGTGAGGAAATTTAGAAAGATAAAAAGAGGGAGTACTGAAAACCGAAATTTCAGTTAAGTGCTTGGATCAAGAAACAAAAACTACGTTAGTTTGTCAATATCAGTTGAAATTGGAGAAGAAGCAGAATGGGGTGATAGTATTGGCAAATTAATTATTTAAGGTCATCGTTACAGGATTTTTGTTTTTTATATTCAATCAAAAAGAAATAAATACAAAGAACACAGATAAGTATTTTAGCAAGTAACCAATAAATAGCAGGACTGTTGGTGCTATAAGAATACAAGAAAATAGTAGTAAACTTAATTGAGAATCGTTTGCTATTTAAATAGTGTTCTTTTCCTTTTAATATATATACGATAAAATAAGTATATTAATTGTAAAAGGACATGATAATTATGGAAGAATTAGAATGGAATAATTTTTATGTTTGCTATAGTTTTGAGGGTAGTGATTCTTTTAATAACTGTCAAGATAGTAGATTACTTTGCGAATACTCCTGAAGTACAAATACAGAGAAAACTTCCTGAGTTTGAAAAAGTGCCACCTTATGATCCAAGAGATAATTCATTTCTGATACAAATTATTCTTTAAGTAATACAACGACTAAGTTTATTTACCAAACCATTACAATAAGAAAAGGTGCAAGTATACCTAATTACTATTGGTATGATGATGGTCAATTTAGAGGAAATCTAAAACTTCAACGTTGGCAAGACTACGGAGAAGATCCAAACATAAGAGGATATATCTGTACTTATGGAGGCTACGTTACCAATGGTTCAAGCCCGGCGCAAAGAATTGTCGATATTAATGAACAATAGCTATTCTAACTTTATGTAATAGGAGGGAGTAATCATGAAAAAAATCGGGTATTTTAGTTGTATTATTTTTTTCATGTTTTTGGTAGGTTGTAGTAATAACAAAAAAGAAAACGGCAATCTTTTGAATGCCAGTTCGTTTCCTTTAATACTCACCACGATTATTGAAAAAGAAGAAGACCTAACGAAAGGTTCAATTTTTTTCAACAAGGATAAAACCATGACGCTTGAAAAAGAATATTTAGTTAATCCCAATAATGAAGACACAAAAAAAACAAGTAGAACAGAAAAAAAGGTATATAAAAATATTAAAATACAAGAAAATAAAGAGAGCTATGAAATTATAGGTCAATTGGACAAAAAAACGAAAAAAATAGAGTTTAAAAAAGTTGATGAAGGTAAACGTATATCTGATGCAGAAGGTAATGTGTATGGTGATTTTGGTGGTAAATAGGATAGTTAAGTCATAAAAAAGAAGGCTAAAAATTTTTATTTTTTTCGTCTCTATACTTTCTGATGTTAGTTTTTTTACCAACATCAGAAAGTATAGAGACGTTTTTGTGTAATTAAACAAAAAATCAACATTGACTAAGACCAGAAATACTTCCTTTAGTGCTCCGAGTTGCTCTAATATAAGACACCAAATTGATAACCATTTGCTTGATAAAACTCTATTAATTGTGGCAATGCTTGTTTTGTTAATTCCTTATCTACTGAATCATGCATTAAGACTACTCTAATATTATAATCCGGATAAACCTCAAGTGAATGTTGATGGAAAGCGAGCATTTCTGCGACTGTAGTAGGCTGTCTGTCTAACGGCTCCGCATCTCCAACCATCGCATTCCAGTCAATCCAATGGATGCCAAGTTGTTTGAATAATTCATCAGATTTTTCTGTACCTCCCCATGACATATGACCTCCTGGGTATCGCCAGAGAGTTGTTTGAAATGTTTCGCCCAATATTTTTTTAAGAGAGTTCTCCATGGTTGCTATTTCCGCTTGTATTTCTTTAGTGTTGACAATCCCGTTTGGATATAACGTTGCATAATCATGAGTTGAACTATGAAAGCCTATTGAATGTCCTTCTGCAACTTCGCGTTTCACTATCTTTTGATTTTCGGAAGTTAGGGTATTTCCTACAAGAAAAAAAGTTGCGTGGACGTTATACTTTTTTAATGTATCTAGGACTTGTGGGGTTATTTGATTATTAACGCCATCATCAAAGGTTAAGAATACTAATTTTTCACCTTTGTAAGGTTCTTCTCCAGTTATATATTTTCTGATTTTGTCTGCTGAGTAAGCATATTTTTTTGATGAAATAGTCATGTGTGTTGATTCCTTTTCTAACTTGGTCGGGGAATCTTTTTTTGCAGTTGAATTTTTAGTCGATGTCTGCGTAGTATCATCATTTTTACTTGTTATCTTGGGTTGAGTTAATAGGAACGTTTGAATGAAAACAAGAACAATGAGGATTAACGCACTAAATAATACATACCCGTTTATTTTGAATTTTCTTTTCTTATGTCGCATACTTTCACTCCTCTTTGGTTAATGAAAAAGTTAAAAAATACACCTCCACATTATACAAAATTGAACGTCCTATTAGTTATAGACGAATTTGAGGACCAAAAAGTTTCAATTTTTTCAATTTAGTTAGTTGTTTATTTAATAAAAAATAAAAGGTTGCTAGAGGATGAAAGGAGTATAATTTATTTATCTAGAAGAGTAATCGGAATGAGAAAGGGCTGTGGAAATGGATCATCAACAGGTGTTGAAAAATGAAATTAAACAATATTTAGTGAGTAAAAACTGTGAGAAGACGTATTATCATTGTATGGAAGTTGGAGAGTATGCCTATCAACTCGGTGAAAAATATTTAACTAGTCCAGAAAAAGTAAGTATTGCAGGATATTTACATGATATCTCTGCGGTTTATCCAAATAATCAGAGAATTAGTGTCGCACAAAAATATGGGATTGAATTAAACGAAACAGAAATGGCCTTTCCAATGATAATTCATCAAAAAATTTCTAAGTCTATTGCGAAAATGGATTTTGGTATTGAAGACAATGAAATTTTATCAGCTATTGAATGCCATACAACATTGAAGAAAAACTATTCGGACATAGATTTAGTTTTGTTTGTCGCTGATAAAATAAAATGGGATCAAGAAGGGAAGCCACCATACTTAGATGGTTTATTACAAGCTTTAAATTGTTCTTTAGAAAATGCCGCATATTTCTATATCGATTATATTTTGAAACACGATATTAAAGTCGTGCATCCTTGGTTATGGGATGCTTACAATCAACTTAATTTGATAATTAAATAACAAATAAATATAGCCGTTTTTAGTCGAGTTTTGCTGGTGAGAAAAGGTGAAAAGTAGTACAGTATTCTTGTCAGAAAGAAGGGATTCCCAATGAAAAAAATAATCTTGATAGGTCTTTTATTGAGTATTTTATCAGGATGTTCTTCCAACAAAAGTGGTGATAGCACTGCAAGCAAATCAAGCAAGCCGACAGCAACATCAGAAATGAAAGCACAACAGTAGCCAAGCGAGTCAAATGAGCACGGAGTCAAAATCTAGTACAACTCAAAGTAATTCTTCTGCTTCTACTAAAACTGAAAATCAGTTGTGGTCTGTGCAAAAAAAAGCACAGTTACAACAATTTATGGCTGACTGGGGGCAACGGATGAACCAAACGTATAAAGAATATATACCAGGAAATTTAATCAATTTTAATGGCGTCCAAGCGCCTGATGGTCTAGTAGGAAATGTTACTATGCAACCAGCGATTGGTCAGCATCCCATTTATTTAGAATGGTCTGAAAATGGACAAGTGAAGGATGGATATGCGTTAGTTGCTGTTTACTCTGATGCAGAAACGCAACCAGAAATGCAAAAGCATTTGTATTTATTCACCATCGTTAACAATCAGCCCTTAGTTTTAGTGACGATGCAAAATCAAGGAGATCCTTATGGCTATCTGTATTTTGGAGCAACAGATAATGCAGAGTTGAGGGCTGGCTTTGAAAAAATTGTAGGTGCCCCGTCAATTACTAAAGAACAAATCCCAAATATTTCAGTCAATCCGTGGTCTTCAAAAGAGGAAGCGATTGATTTTTACGAAGGAATGTATAAAAACACGGCAAACGAAATTTCAACTCAAATTGACTGGCATAACTATCAGCGGGCAAATTGGCGCGAGGTAGAAACAAAAGGCGACACGTTGACATTGCATTTTGCCAACGCGGGCGGTGCTGGGGGCTCATACACACAATTCACGAAAGTTGGTACGAATACTGTTGTTGTATCATTTGATGGCAATGCTGCTTATCCCGATAACCCAAGTAGCGTTTTACTCGTGCAAAATAGTGATTATAAAGTTTTAAGGACTTTGAATCAGTAATAGGGGAAATATATCGTTTACTTAAACATAGGCAAAGGCGGGTTGCTTACCTTTTTATAAGTAACCTACCTTTGCCTATGTGCTATTTTTTGGGATAGAGGTGCTCAGAGTAGGGGATGTTTTTATGGGAAATTTTTATGCTAGATCTCTGTTTGACTAGGCTCAAATAGATCTGAATCAATCGTTGAAGTGATATCTGTTTATATAAAGATAGGCTAAATCGTCAATTTTTTACAAATCGTCGTTCATGTTAAAATAAATGGAGAAATGTTTTAGTATTCATAGTAAGTATTTTATCGTAGAATAAAAGATATACTAACAATGGAGCGATGAAAATGCTAAAAGAAGAAAGATTAAATGCGATAGTCTCTCTAGTAGATCAAAAAGGGGCAATCAAAGTTACTGAAATTATGGAACGATTAAATGTTTCGGATATGACTGTTCGTAGAGATTTGACAGAATTAGAAGCAGCGGGGCGTTTAAAACGAGTACATGGAGGAGCTAGCAGTTTAAATACATATCGTCCACATGAATTGTCTCATGCTGATAAACAAATTATTAATAGTGTTGAAAAAAAAGAAATTGTCCAAAAAGCATTAAGTTTAATTCACGAAGAAGAAACTATCTTTCTAGGACCAGGAACAACTATTGAACTTTTGGCCGAGGCAATGGAATTTAAACATTTAAGAGTAGTAACAAACTGTTTGCCTGTGTTTGAAACGTTAAGTAAAAAAAAGAATGCGTTGACCATTTATTTGGTTGGTGGAGAAATGCGACTTTTAACTAAATCTTTTTTTGGAGAAATCGCTAATAAAGCATTAGAAGAAATGCATTTCCATAAAGCATTTTTTAGTTGCAATGCGTTAAAAGATAATAAAATTATGACAGCCACTATTGAAGAAGGACAAACACAAGCAATTGCATTAGATAACTCAATAGAAAAATATTTGTTAATGGATACTTCTAAAGTAGAGAAACAGGATTTTTATTCTTTTTATCAATTAGAAGAAGTGACAGCGGTAGTTACAAATAAAGATAAATTTGACACATCTAAAGTATTGGAAAAAGTTGTCAGGGTGATCTACTAAAAAGAAGAGGTGCAGATGCACCTCTTCTTTTTAGTTCCCCTTATTGAGCTTTTTGAGCATAAATAATATTTCGCTTCTTCATTTGTTTTGCATACCAAATGAAAATCAGTAGATAGGCGACTAGCGCCAGACATGCGTATAAAATAAATTCGAGTTGACCTTGTGATGCATTGCCGACTAAGTATCCTAAGAATTTTTCCATTGGCCCTTCCATGGTAGTATGTGAAATTAAAGTATTATTATTTAGACCCGCTGGGAAAGCGCCAACTTTTTTTGCGGTTTCGGTAACGAACGGTGCAATTAGGGTACCAGACCATAAGAACAAAGGTAATTCGATTGCTCCAATGATAATCATTCGGATGAGTTTACCTCTTGTTACTACTAGTAGAGCAGGGGTTACACCCATTGCAATAATTCCGCCAAGTGGTAAAAGTTTATTGCCAGGTAGGACAATGGCTTCTAATAGCATAATTGGAGCCAATACGTTAGCTGCTGCCCAGATTTCAGCACGACCAGCTAAGAAAGGCCAATCTAAACCAATATTAAGTGTACGTCCTTTTAATTTATTCGAAGCAAAATCAGTGATCCCTTGGGATAAAGGCTCAACTGCAGCGATAAACCAAGTTCCAATTAAAGAGAATAGTTCCAAACAGACTGCAGCCGTAAAGGATAGAGAAAAAATTTGCGTGGGTGTTTGGCCAGCTAAAAGACCCACAAAAATCCCTAAGTAAATCCCAATGGCAAATTTTGATCCCCAAAAGCCAATTTTACTATTCAATTTGGCAGCGTCAAAATCGTATTTGTCTAACCAAGGAAAAAGCTTATCAAAAATTTTATCAAAAACCATAATGATTGGGTTCATCATATAGTTCATATGTGTGGTAGTCATAGGATTGGTATCTGGGGCGTTAAGTAAATCGTTAAACGTTGGTTTCATTAAGTCAGAATTGATAATTTTTAAAACACCTATGAAAATAACTAAGATTGTTGCAATTATTAAGTTTGCGCCACAAAAAATAGCAAATAAACCAACAATCGATAGATGCCAAATGTCGAAAATATCCACATCTAATGTGTTTGTTTTATTTAGAATTAACATAATGACATTGACAATCACCATAATTAAAAGAAAGTAAAGGGTGTAAGGAGATCCCCAAGTGATGGTGGCCAAAGGTGCCCAACCAACATCGGTAATATTTAAAGAAATTCCTGTACGTTCTACGAAAGAGGCCATTGCATCTGAGAAAGCAGTAGTTAAAATTCCTATAATAGCACTGATACCAGTTAAAGCAATTCCTAGTTTAAGACCACCTTCTAATGCGCGAGTGGGTTTTACCTTAAAACAAAGGGCAATCAGTGTTAAAACAATAGTCATTAAAGGAGCAGCACCTAAATCAATTAAAGGTTTAAAAATTGTATTTGCTAGGTCAATAATCGTATTCATTTATTTTCTCCTTCATAAGCTAAGATAACAAAATTTTTATCTTAGTTTTGTTATTGTTGACAGTGAAGCGTAAGTAATTAGTCTGAAAAGGAAATCATTTGTTTAAAGAGTGAATGATACTTTCCATTTGTTGATAAACAGGTTCAGCCATTGCTGGAATTCGATAAAGAATTGCGCCTGCATCAACTACAGGAATCGTGATTGGGAAACCCAAATCTGTTTTGGCGATTTGGGCGAAAATATCATAATGGGATAGCATCTCTTGATTGATATCTTTAATCATTACGGCATCGCAAGAAACTTGGTAGCCTCTTTTAGATAATTCTGTTTCTAATGCAGATTTGATTTGATGGCTAGAGTTTACCCCAGCCCCACATGCAGCTAAAATTTTGATCATGTTAAATCTCTCCTTTAAAATTTTTTTGTAAAAAACGATAAACTTCTTCTTTATCTTCACATTGAAAAAAAGCCAATAGTGATGAACGGTCTGTCGTGTTAATAAAATCCATGATAGTCGCTAAAAGACCCGTTTGTTCAATACCGTTTTCATTTAAAATCATGAAAAGAAAGGAAACAGAGAGCGTTTCATCTGGGATAATCATGTTATGAAATGATAAGGATTGTTTCAATTTAATCGGGATAATTCTTGTCGTCCGTACAAAGGTACTTTCGGTATGCGGAATGGCGATATTCGGTAGTGCAGGATCAATCGGTGTTAAACTTAAACCAGTCGGATAGTTGTGTTCTCGTTCCAATAAATTAGTTAGAAAATCAGGTGTAACTAATTTCTTTTTTAACAAGTCTAAATAAACTTCTTCAAAAACTTCTTCTTGTGTTTTTTTGTTTGAAATATAGGTAGTATCTAATGAAAAAATCGATGTTTTAATAACCATAGAACCCCTCGTTTCTTTAATATATTATTATTTATTTACAAGTATAATATAAAACGCTTTCAAAAAGATGTCAACACAATATTAAACAATAATAAACAAAAAAGAAAATAAATGTTGAATAAAGTTTGATATTGTTTTATTATGTTTTCGAGAAGGGGATTTGAGTTTAAAGAAAGGGACAGAATTTTAATAGTAGATACACGAGGTAAGGAGGAAAACAAAATGCGTGTCATACTTGGTTCAGATTTAGATGGAATAAAATTAAAAGCAGAAATGAAACAATACTTATTGCAAGAAAAAGTTGAGGTAATCGATAAAAGTGAAAGTGCTTCGGAAGACTTTATAGAAGCAACGCTTGCTGTTGCTCATGAAGTTTTAAAGGATACTGAAAGTTTAGGAATCGTTTTTGATGGTTATGGGGCAGGTAGTTTTATGACTGCTGCTAAAATTAAAGGAATGATTGTCGCTGAGTTGTCAGATGAGCGTTCTGCATATATGGCGCGAGAACACAACAATGCTCGGATGATCACGGTGGGCGCAAAAATTGTTGGAACGGAACTAGCCAAAAACATAATAAAAGAATTCTTAACAGGTCATTATGCAGGCGGGCGTCATCAAATACGTGTAGATATGTTAAATAAAATGGCTTAATAAATAATAGAAAGGAAGCGTTTTTATGAAAATTGCCATTGGTTGTGATCATATTGTGACGGATACCAAAATAGCAGTTTCTGATTTTTTGAAAGCAAAGGGATATGAAATTTTAGATGTAGGCACGTATGATTTTACTCGAACTCACTATCCTATTTTCGGAAAAAAAGTGGGAGAAGCCGTAATGAGCAATCAGGCTGATTTGGGTATATGTATTTGCGGAACAGGCGTTGGAATTACCAATGCGGTTAACAAAGTGCCGGGTATCCGTTCTGCTTTAGTTCGCGATATGACTACAGCGTTGTATGCGAAAGAGGAATTGAACGCAAATGTTATTGGTTTCGGTGGGAAAATAACAGGAGAATTCTTGATCTGTGATATCGCTGCTGCCTTTATTGAAGCACACTATCATCCAACAGAAGACAACGAACAACTAATTGAAAAAATTAATCAAGTTGAAAAACAACATCCAGAACAACAAGATGCGCACTTTTTCGATGAATTTTTAGATAAATGGCAACGAGGAGTCTATCACGATTAGTATTTAATCAATGAAGGTTACTTAAGAAAGTGGTCTTAAATAATAATCATTGGTATTTGAGTTAAATTCCCCTTCATTAATTTTTATTGCTGTTTTAATGTGGCACTGTAAAGAGCATTATTAAGAAAAAGAAGTAACAAAGGAACAAATTGAAGGCTATACAGGTAACCATAAAAAGTACACGAGTTCTTTTCTCGTGTACTTTTTATGGTTTCGCTGCTTGTTTTATTTTAGTAATTATTTTTCTATAAAAATAGTCCCAGAATTATTAAAATAATCCCGATAACTAAACTGCCGATGCCAGAAGCCGTACCATATTTTTTACCTAAATTTATATCAGTAGTATTTTTAGGAATCAAGTTTGAGAAAAAATAAAATTTTTTTACCAAGATTAGATATGCAACAAGTAAAAGTAATAATCCTAAGAGAAGATAACTAAGATTTTCAGCTAATAAATCTAGATGAGCTAATAACAATATCCCCAAAAAGAGGCCTACCAATCCATATTTCATCGTTTTTTCTTTTGCTGACATATAAACATCCCTACTTTACTTTTTAATTTATTAAGAGCATAAAACCATAGATTCGATATAAGTTCATTTTGTTGTATCCAAAAGAGCATGACCTGGAATGACCTATATAATTAGAAAATTGGAGTGATATATAGTTATTTTACCATAGCTTAAATGAGTTGATTAACTCCGAATAATGTACAACTATGTACACCTATTGTGGGTGGAATGTGTGTTGGGACTTTGCTAACCTAATAGTTGAAAAAATGAATCAATAAATTTAGAAAAGGGACTATTCAAAAGAAACTTTTTTGGGAATTGCTATATTATTTATTTTTTTAAGCGTAATCAACTAAATGTTTTTATGGATAAAGAAAGTCATTGTTCCTTGTCATCAAGCTACAACAGCCAAATTCATTAGAATTTTTTTAGTGAATGACTTTAATTTTAGAAAGGTACTGTTGTTAAACATTCATGCTATCAAAGGAGTGTGAGGCGAACGAAGCAAGTATTTTCATTTTATAAAAGTTGTATTATGGACTCTTAAAAAGAGGTGATTTAAAAAATTTTGAAGTGGAAATGTTAAGAAAGGAGAGAGGAAATGACTTATTTAGTTCTGGTCAGTCATGGCGATTTTGCTAGAGGGTTAAAAAATTCATTAGGGATGTTTGCTGGCGATGAGATAGAGAAAGTCAGAGTGTTTGGCTTACAACCTGGTGAATCTACCGATAATTTTGGTAAGCGGTTTCTTTGTGAAGTTGAAAAATTACCGCAGGAAACGAGGCTAATCGTTTTGGCTGATATTGTAGGTGGGAGTCCACTTGCTACTATTTGTAAAGTATTAGATAAGCAAAAAATGCTAGAAAATTCTCTGATTGTTGGAGGAGTGAATTTTCCAATGGCTTTAAATGCGCTTCTATTGAAAGAAACTAGTGAATTATCTGATTTGAAAAAAATGATAGTAGCAGATGCTTGTCATGGCATTAGAGAGTTAACTATAACTGAAGGCGATGTAACTGAAGAGGATATCTAAAGGAGAAGATGAACATGTCAATTTCTTTTGTTCGAATCGATGATCGAATGATTCATGGCTTAATTACTTTACGTTGGACTAAAGAAATGCCATGTGATGGCATTATAGCTGTGAATGACAAAGCAGCAAGTAACCCCATTTTAAAGGAAGCATATAAAGCAGCTGCACAAGATAAAAAAACCTTTATTTGGACAATGGCGCATTTTTTTGATGTAAAGGATAAAGTATTAGCGTCTAAGTCAAAATACTTTTTGATTACAAAGAGCCCTTTGGATATGAAAAAAATTTTGGTAGATTGGCATTTTGTTCCAAGTGAAGTAAAAATGATTAATGTTGGACCGGGGAATGATCGCGAAGGGACAATTAAATTAGGGGATAACCAATCCTTTACAGCAGAAGAAGCAGCGGCTTTTGAAGAAATTGAAAAGGCTGGTTACAAAGTGGATTTTGCCTTGTTACCTGATCAACGAATTGGTTCTTGGGCGCATTTTAAAGCTAAATTTGGTTACTGATTATAGAAGTTTTGAAAAGAGGAGAGTAGTATTATGACAATCAACTGGATACAAGCGGCTATTTTAGGCCTATTTGCTTGTCTGTGTTCAAATTCTTGTATGGCTGGACAAGCGGTGGGAAATTATACGATTGGGCGTCCTTTAGTCGGCGGATTAGTTTGTGGCATTATTTTAGGAGATTTAAAATTAGGAATCGCTTGTGGCGTAGCAATGCAATTAGTTTACATTGCTTTGGTCACACCTGGAGGCACAGTGTCTGCTGATGTGCGGGCAATTTCATATATCGGGATTCCTTTGGCGATGGTGGCGATTTCGACCAAAGGGTTAGATCCACTTGGCGGCTCTGCAGCCGACCTGGCTAAATCGGTCGGCACATTAGTTGGAACGATCGGAACGGTATTATTTTATTCTGTTGCCGCGTTAAATTTAGTTTGGCAATCGTTTGGTTGGAAAGATATAAAAAAAGGCAAGCTTGATCATTTATATGCCATTAATTTTGGTTGGCCGTGGATTTCTCATCTACTTTTTTCCTTTTTGCCAACCGTGATTTTAACCTATTTTGGGGCTACGGCTGTTACAGCAATGAGAGATGCATTACCTATGGATGGTCTTGCAATGAAAACGCTTTTTACTGTAGGTGGCATGCTTCCGTGTGTGGGAATTGCAATTTTGTTACGTCAAATTGTTAATAAGAACATTGATTTTGTACCTTTTTTTGTAGGGTTCACATTAGCTGCTTCATTAAAACTCAATTTAGTCTCAATAACGATTATTGCGCTTCTTTTTGCTGTAATTTTTTATAAAATTGCTTTGATTAAAAACAATA
The DNA here is from genome assembly GCF_018919685.1 of Enterococcus sp. S183_ASV_20. Lineage (NCBI taxonomy): Bacteria > Bacillati > Bacillota > Bacilli > Lactobacillales > Enterococcaceae > Enterococcus > Enterococcus sp. S183_ASV_20. Next base: position 225,765 of record NZ_JAHLRI010000001.1, on the reverse strand, counting down.
CTAAACTGGTTGATTCAACAGGAAGTCTAACGAATGATGACGAAGAGGAGGACATATGAGATGGAAGAGTTGAAAGCAAATAAATTAGACCAAAAAACGTTAAAGCATTCTTTTCATTTATGGTTTTGGGGAGCATTAACTTGTTTTTCACAACAGCATATGCAAACCTTCGGCTATCTTTCTTCAATGCTTCCTATTATCAAAAAACTTTATCCAAAACATGAAGACCAAGTGAAAGCCATTCAAGCATATACAGCTTTTTTTAACACAAATCCAATGCTTGGAACGGTCATTGTTGGTGTGACTGCTAGTATGGAAGAGGCTAGAGCAAGTAAGAATGAAATTGATGGAGAAACCATTAATGATATGAGGGCAGGATTAATGGGACCGATTGCAGGGATTGGCGATTCATTAGTTGATGGTACCTTGATTCCTATCTTGTTAGGAATTTCCTTAGGAATGTCCACGGGCGGTTCGCCAATTGGTGCCATATTTTATATTATTGTTTGGACGTTAATTTCCTATTTTGGCCAACGCTTTTTGTATTTTAGAGGCTATCATTTTGGTGATAAAGCAGTAAGTTTCTTAGTTGGGAAAGAAGGAGCCGCTGTTAGAGTTGCTATCGGAGTTATTGGTAGTATGGTTGTCGGTGGGGTCCTTGCATCTTGGGTAAATGTAACTACTTCTCTTAAATTAATAGGTGCTGACGGAAAAGTTTTCCTTAAACTGCAAGATAAAATTGACAGTATTTATCCAGGATTATTAACGATACTTGTTACCTTGTTTTGTTGGTGGTTAATGTCCAAAAAACATGTTTCCGCTATTTGGACGATGCTTATTTTAGTTGTTATTTCTCTCGTTGGCGTTTTATTAGGTGTTTTCAATCCAGGATTAACTTACTGAACAATCACCAAAAAGGACTCTAGCTGTTAGAGCAAACTGACTTTTGCATAAAACCGATAACGAAAAAGCTAATAAATTAAATTCTTACTCTCTAAGACACAGAAAAAATCTTGTGATTAAAATAAAAATATATAAAATAGAAGAAATTTAGAGACTAGCTTCTATTTTATATATTTTTTTGTTTTAGAAATTTAGTTGGTTTATTAGAATTTTAGGAAAAATTTTACGAAAAGTGTCGCAAAAATGGCTCCTAAAAACGGTGCAGTTCCGGGAACAATCAACCCATATTGCCAATCATTATTGGTTTTATTTTTGATTGGTAAAAGTTGATAGGCGATACGAGGACCTAAATCACGTGCTTGATTCATTGCGAATCCTGTAGTACCACCTAGCCCCATGCCGATTGCCCAAACAAGCAAGCCAACAGCAATGGGTAGTTGTGTTTCGTAGGAATGTGCAATCGCTAAAATAGATGTTAAAAAAATGAATGTTGCAAAAGTTTCAACAAAATAGTTTCTTGGTAAATTTCGTTGGTTCGGATTTGTAGAAAAAATATTACGAATGGCGATCGGATCGACACTATCGGCGGATAGCTTGAAATGATCAGCATACATAATATAAACAATGACGGCGCCACAAATGCCGCCTAACATTTCAGCGATGACATAGGGAATGAAGTAAGACCATGGAATCATTCCTAAAATAGCTTGAGCGAGGGCCATTGCTGGATTAATACAGACTCCGCCAAAGACGAACAGAACAACAGAGATTCCAAAAGCCCAAGTAGTGATTGCAAACATGTGACCAGAACCAGCGTATTTTGTTCGTTTTAGGACATCGTCGCAGTGAACACCTACCCCAAATACGATCATTAATGCAGTTCCCATAAATTCTGATAAGATATGATGAAACATAAGATAAAGCTCCTTTAATCAATAGTTTTGTTATTTAATGTTTGGACGAGGCGATAGACTTCCTCGATTGTAAAATTATATTGTTTAGCAATTCGTTCACAATCTTGGTATTCAATAGACTCTTTCAATAGGCCATGATAATGATTTTTTTTAATATGGACCTTACCAAAAGGTGTTTCCAAGATTTTGAAAGAACGGTCCATCACACTACGTTCCATTGTTTGAAAACGCATACCAATTGTAGAAGTATGTTTAAAGAGTAGTTCTGTAAAATATTCTTTTTCCTCTGTTGTTGTTAAAACCGTTAATAGAATGGCACTTCGGTTTTTTTTCATATGAATGGGCGTGAAAAAAACATCTAGAGCACCATGCTCTAATAATAGATCCATTACGTAACCTAACTGTTCAGGTGTTTGATTGTCTATATTTGTTTCAATTTTTAAGACTTGGTCATGGTGTTCTGTCCTCTTTTTTTTACTATGTGTTTCAGTAAAGATTGATCCTCTGAGGGCATTGAACTTGCCTGTTTCCCGTTTGCCAAATCCGTAACCTATTTTTTCAATTAATCGTTGTTCTGGTGCGACAAATAGAGGACTAAGTTCTTTAAAAATAGCTAAGCCAGTCGGTGTGACAAGTTCAGTTTTTATCTCAAAGTCTTGTTGAATGATTAAATTCGTTTCTTTACGTAATTCCATCACAGCGGGAACTGGTATTGGCATGACTCCATGGGCAATTGTGATAGTGCCACTTCCATCTGTAATTGGCGTTGAATAGACTTGTTCAATCTCTAACTGTTCCCATAGGATAAAAAAGCCAACGATGTCAACAATTGAATCAATTGCTCCAACTTCATGAAAATGAATAGTGTCAATTGTTTGTTGATGAACAGCAGCTTCAGCTTTTGCAATGTCATAGAAAACATTTTTACTATGTTTTTTTACAAAATTGGACAAGTCGCTTTTTTCAATTAAGGAACAAACAAAACGATCATTCACGAAAAGAAAAATAATCTGAGTTTTGCACCAAACACAAGGTTTGATCTGCCTATTTTACTGAAAGATTCGTTTAAACCTGGAGACTATACCTATACCATTAAGTTGAAAAACCATGAGGGGAGCTGGACGTTCTCAAAAGATTTCACGATAAACAAAAAGCAAGCTGATCAGTATAATAAGCGTTCTGTTGATCATAAAGTCAAAAACCTTCACTGGCTTAAGTACCTCATGGCCTTTTTAATTCTAGTTATTTTAGGTACCGTCTGCTATATCTTGGGAAAAAAGAAGGGAAAAATGAGGTTGTAAAACCTGCCTTTAAAATAGTTGACAATTATGCAGAAAAAATCATGCCAGTATGAATTATCTATGACATAAGGGAAGAATAGCTGTCTAGCAAGGATAAATTGTCAAATTAGCGTTAATTTACGCAAGTCATTGGTGTTCCTTATTTTGGAAAGTAGTATTATACTATTATTGTTCAATGATTCACAATAGAAACAAGGAGGAAAGAACCATGTATAAAGCAATTGTCGCAGCAAAAGGAAAAACAACAAAAATTGTTGAAAAAGAATCGCGTCCATTGAAAGATAATGAAGCGCGGTTGAAAATGGAAGTCTGTGGTGTCTGTCATACGGATTTACACGTTAAGAATGCAGATTTTGGCGATGTTAGCGGTTGTACCTTAGGTCACGAAGGAATTGGGATTGTGACGGAGGTTGGAAAAGACGTTACTAGTTTAAAAATTGGTGATCGTGCATCTGTTGCATGGTTTTATGAAGGCTGCGGGCATTGCGAATATTGTACTTCTGGTCGAGAAACGCTTTGTCGTTCAGTAAAAAATGCTGGATATACAGTTGATGGTGCCATGGCCGAAGAATGCATCGTCACAGACGGTTATGCAGTGAAAGTGCCAGAAAATTTAGCATCAGAGCCAGCTTCCTCTATTACTTGTGCAGGGGTAACAACCTACAAAGCGATAAAAGAATCTGGGATTCGTCCAGGTCAATGGCTAATGATTTCAGGATTAGGTGGGCTAGGTAATCTAGCTTTACAATATGCCAAGCATGTCTTTAATGCAAAAGTAGTAGCTGTTGATGTGAATGATAATCAGTTAGCTTTTGCGAAAGAAATGGGTGCTGATCTTTTAATTAATCCAGTTAAAGATCCTGATTTTGCTGCACAACTTCAAAAAGAAATTGGCGGTGTCCATGCAGCAGTAGTCACTGCGGTAGCTAAATCAGCATTTAATGGCGCAGTCGATGCAGTCCGTGCGGGAGGAACGGTTGTCGCCGTTGGATTGCCTGTTGAGACAATGGATTTATCTATTCCACGTCTTGTTCTTGATGGCATTCACGTAGTCGGATCGTTAGTTGGAACCCGTCAAGATTTAAGAGAAGCTTTCCAATTCGGTGCAGAAGGAAAAGTTGTTCCTGTTTGTCAAACACGTCAACCAGAAGAAATTAATGCTATTTTTGAAGAAATGGAACAAGGAAAAATTCGCGGGCGCATGGTCATTGATTTTCGCAGTTAATTTAGTTTTTTAGTGATTCGTTGATTTAATCTGAAAACCATGAAAGGATGGATGGAATGTTTGCAAATCTTACTCTCCGTGAGAGACGACTGCTTAAGCAAGCACAAGTGGGAGCCACAATTAGCTTTATTCTTTTGTTTGTACCAATTCTGACAATCATTCTTTTGCATACTAGTGACTTATTAGCAAAATGGCTAGGTATAGTTGGGGTAATTATGGTTTTACCATTGTTGTATTTTGCGTGGCAGATTTTAAAGATAGCCTATAAAGATCAAAAAGATAATCCAACGCCTCCTTTGTGGGTTCCGAAAGTTTATGGGATTGGGCTTTCGATCAATCCCTATCACCGGTTTGGAAAGTTAATTTTTATATTGCTAGCGGTACTGATAGTTGGCATCATCATTAGTTTGCTTTTCACACCAGCAAGTCAAATCAATCACTAAAAAACGAGTAATTAACACCCTCTTGCTGAGCAGGAGGGTGTTGATTATTTTTAAATAGACTAGATTTGAGCAACAGGTATTAGATTTTTGAAAAAGTCTTTCTTTTTCTGATGTAGATATTTTCGCAATAAAATCATCATTATAAGTGAATTAACAGGTTTATCAAGGGTTAATACTTGTTAATGGTGGCTGCTATAATTAACCGTTGACAAACACAAAAAAACCATCATACGATAATTATGTTATTAAAAAAGTGAAAAATTGGTAGTCAACAAATGAAAACGCATTCATTAGGAAATTATGATTCTGTACTAAAATTTTTATATAAGATGAAAATAGATTGTTTTCATTTAATATTTTATTGAAAGGATGTGTTTATGAAGGGGTTACTGAAACTGACTTTCTAACAGTCTCAGTAAACTAAGAAAATCGTTATGACTTTTCATCTGGATAAAACTTTGTTGGGTTTTGGATTTTGTGAGTAATTTTGTCGGAACTATTCTATGGGGAGCAATTTTAAGGAGGAAAAAATGAACAAAGAGTATCAGGGTAAAAAAATTTACGGTAAAAAGCACTGGTTGACATTTTTATTAGTGAGTTCGTCTGTATTGGCGTTCCATTCGTTTGTTACGATGGATTCTCAAGTGGTTGATGCGCAAGAGCAAACAGCAAAAGAAGACGTAGCTGATTCAGCAACGTCAGTCGGAGCAATTGTGTCGATTGAAAAAGCGGAGAAAAACTTTGTCATTACGTATGCTTCTGGAAAAAAAGCACAAATTAGTATTTTAAACGACCATCTTTTTCGCTATCATCTAGATCCAACTGGTAAATTTGAAGAATATCCAACGCCAAATGATCCAAAGCATGTTGCGAAAATTACGGCTAAAACAATGGCCGACTATGGTACACAAACCTTTGAGCAAACGAACGTCACAGATTCAGGAAACCAATTTATTCTAGAAAATAATGGTTTAAAAATTATGTTCGAAAAAGAAAGCGCTTTAATGAAGGTTCTAGACAAGAAAAAGAATCAAGTTATTTTAGAAGAAACCGCTCCGCTATCCTTTAAAAATGATAAAGCTACACAAACGTTAAAACAAAGTAGTCAAGAAAATTATTTTGGCGGAGGAACTCAAAATGGTCGATTTACGCATAAAGGAACAGCTATCCAGATTGTCAATACGAACAATTGGGTAGATGGCGGAGTAGCATCGCCTAACCCATTTTATTGGTCAACTGCAGGGTATGGCGTTGTTCGAAATACATGGAAACCTGGCAACTATGATTTTGGAAGTCATGATCCACAAAAAACCACAACAACGCACGAAGGAACAGATTTTGATGCTTTTTATTTCTTTAATGATTCCTCAGCAGGTATTTTAAAAGATTACTATGAATTAACTGGGAAACCAGCTTTGATGCCAGAATACGGGTTCTATGAAGCGCATTTAAACGCGTATAATCGGGACTATTGGGTGAAAGTAGCAGAAGGAACCGCGGGAGCAGTTAAGTTTGAAGATGGTAATTTTTACAAAGAATACCAACCAGGCGATCTAGGAAACTTAAATGGCACGCTAGAATCTTTAAATGGAGAAAAAGAGAATTATCAATTTTCTGCACGCGCAGTTATTGATCGATATAAGAAAAACGATATGCCGTTAGGGTGGTTCTTGCCAAATGACGGCTACGGTGCTGGCTATGGCCAAACAGATTCATTGGACGGCGATGTACAAAACTTAAAAGAATTTACAGAGTATGCTCAAGCCAATGGTGTTGAAGTGGGGCTGTGGACTCAATCTAATCTCCATCCAGCGGATCCTAAAAATCCTAAAAAAGGAGAACGGGATATTGCGAAAGAAGTTAGTGTCGCTGGTGTTAAAGCTCTCAAAACTGACGTGGCGTGGGTCGGGTATGGGTATTCCTTTGGCTTAAATGGTGTAGAAGATGCCGCGAATGTTTTTGTAAAAGAAACAGACGGCGCAGTTCGTCCGATGATTGTTTCATTAGATGGTTGGGCCGGAACCCAACGGCACGCTGGTATTTGGACAGGCGATCAAACGGGTGGTCAATGGGAATATATTCGCTTCCATATCCCAACATATATCGGGACTTCGTTGTCTGGACAACCAAATGTCGGTTCAGATATGGATGGAATTTTTGGTGGAAAAAATAAAGAGATCAACATACGTGATTTCCAATGGAAAACTTTTACACCAGTGCAGCTAAATATGGACGGCTGGGGCTCCAATCCAAAAACGCCATTTGCTTTTGATCAAGAAGCCACAGATTTGAACCGAGCGTATCTAAAATTAAAATCAATGATGATGCCTTATAACTACAGTATTGCCAAGGAATCAGTTGATGGACTACCAATGGTACGGGCCATGGCTTTAGAATTTCCTAATGAAGGAACAGCATATACAAAAGATTCTCAATACCAATATATGTGGGGACCAAATTTACTCGTTGCCCCAATTTATAATGGCAATCAAGATGAGGCAGGAAATTCAATCCGTGATGGAATCTACTTACCAGATGAAAAACAAGTCTGGGTTGACTTATTTACAGGCGAAAAATATCAAGGTGGCCGTGTCTTAAATGGAGTAAAAACACCGCTGTGGAAGGTGCCCGTTTTCGTCAAAGATGGCAGTATTATCCCAATGACGAATCCAAACAACAATCCAAAGGAAATCCAACGAGATCAACGATCTTTCTTGATTTATCCAAATGGCACCACTTCTTTTAATATGTATGAAGATGACGGAATTTCAACTAGTTATGAAGCTGGGCAATCAGCTACGACTAAAATAAATAGTCAAGGCCCTAAATCAAACGAAAAAGGGGATCTGACCGTTACTATCGAACCGACAAAAGGAAGTTATAAAGACTTTGTTGATGAACGAAGCACCACGCTTGATTTGCTAGCTTCAGAAGCGCCCGAAAGCGTAACAGCAATGGTGGGGGGGACAGAAGTAACCTTGAAACAAGCAGCTAATAAAGAAGAATTTTTAGCTGGCACAAATCTATATTATTTTGATAAAGAATTCCAAGTGAATCAGTATCTTTCTGAAGCTTCAGGAGAAAAACTGAACCAATCAGCGTTATCAGTAAAACTAGCGAAACAATCTGTGACCGCCAAAGATGTTCAAATAACTGTCAAAGGTTTCATTAATAAAGGAACGGTTGACGGAGGAAATACAACGGTCGATGACCAGTTAACTATTCCGGCAAATGTCGCAATCAATGAAGAAAAAACAACGCCATCTTCTTTGACTCTTCAATGGGATCAAGTAACTGAGGCAACAAGCTATGAAGTAGAGCGTGACGGGACTGTTTTCGGAAATATTCAAACGAATACAGCAACATTTGATGGATTTTCCTTCCTAAGCGAACATACTTTTCGAGTTCGAGCTGTTGGAAAAAACGGGGTCTCTGAATGGAGTGAACCGATTAAAGGAAAAACACAAGATGATCCCTATAAAGAAACAATTAATCAAGTCAAAGCAACAAGTAATTTACCAGAACAACCAGGCGCAGAATTGAAGAAATTAACAGATAAAGATTTGAGTACAGGTTGGCATACGAACTGGTCAACAGGCATCGCTAATCCAAGTGATGGAAATTTCTTGTCTTTAAAATTTGATCTTGGTGCGGAGTATCAAATGGATAAAATTGAATACTTGCCAAGAGACAATGCCGGCAACGGAAATATTTTGCAGCTCCAGTATCGGACGTCGAAAGATGGAGCTAATTGGACAGAGTTTTCAGAACCTATTAACTGGAAGCAAGATGCTTTGACAAAAACCATTGAAACGAAGGACCAAGCGTATCGTTTTGTTGAAATGAAGGTATTAAAATCGGTGGGTAATTTTGGCTCTGGTCGTGAGATGCTCTTTTACAAACAACCAGGAACAGAAGGAATCTTACATGGAGACATTACTAACGATGGAACGATTGATGAAAATGATGCAATGAGTTATCGAAACTATACAGGCTTAGAATCTGTGGACAGTGACTTTAATGGCTATGTTGAAAAAGGTGATTTAAATAAAAATGGGGTAATTGATGCTTATGATATCAGTTATGTTTTACGACAATTAGATGGTGGGATTGAGATACCTGATGTCGAAGAAATTGCGGGCGGTTTATCCCTTGCTGTGGTTAATGAAAATGGCAAGGATACTTATCTTCCTGGCGATACATTAACCTTTATACTTAAAGGTCAAGACTTAAAAAACATTAATGCGTTAAGCACAAAAATGTCCTTTGATTCTAGCAAATTTGAACTTGTCGGTCAGCCTGCAACCACGAATAATACACAACAAATGGAAAATTATTCTAAATATCGGAAACATTCAAATGATGTGGAGAATCTATATTTAGTTCTTAGTAATCAAGGAAATAAACAATTGTTAAATGGTTCAATGGACTTAGTTACCTTTAAAGTTAAAGTAAAAGAAACAACTCGCGTAAAACGTGCGACAACTGTTGAGCAGCCATTACAATTTGATATGAGTCAAGGCTTATTAGTAGGCCAAGGATTCCAACAAGCCACACTTTCAGATTTTTCTGTAACAGTGAAGCCCACAGAGCTAGTAGATAAAGAGTTATTACAAGCGCTAATTACGCTAAATCAAGCACGTGTCGAAAAAGAATATACGCCTGAAACTTGGGCAATCTTTAAACCAATCTTAGATGAGGCAGTAGCTGTTCTAGCCAATGAACAAGCCACACAGACAGACGTTTCTGCTGCCGCGGAAAACCTAGAAAAGGCTGCAAGTCAGTTGGAAAAAATGCCTGATGTAGCGAATAAAGCTGATTTAGAAAAAGCAATTCAAGAGGGGCTAGCGAAGAAACCAAGTGATGGGCAAGAATTCACCGAAGAAACTAAAAAAGTTCTCGAAGAGTCATTAGCAGCAGCTCAAAAAGTATTTGCTCAAGAAAAAGTTACTCAAGAAGAAATAGACCAAGCGACTAAAACATTGCGTGAAGCAATTGCACAATTAAAAGAACAACCCGTCGCCGTTGATAAGGAAACCTTAAAAGAGCAAATCGCTCAAGCCCGAGGAAGAAAGCCGGAAGAAGGATACCAATTTACAAAAGAAACAGAAAAACAATTGCAAGAAGCAATTCAAGCGGCTGAAGCAATCGTAGCGAAAGAAACGGCGACAAAAGAAGAAGTCTCAGAGGCTCTAAACGCATTGGAAACTGCAATGGCTCAATTAAAAGAAGTACCCCTTGTAAATAAAGACCAATTACAAGAAGTAGTCAAACGAGCGCAGCAAGTCACTCCAAGTGAAGGGCACCAATTTACTGCCTCCTCGTTACAAGAGTTACAAAAAGCGCTTTTAGCAGCTAAAAACACATTGAAAAACCCAGCAGCTAATCAAAAAATGATTGATGAAGCGGTTGCTGAATTAACTAGTGCCATCGATGGGTTACAAGAAGAAGTGTTAGTTACAGATAAAAAAGCCTTAGAGGCAATGATAGCCAAAGCAAAAGCAATCAAACCATCTGCCGGAAAAGAATTTACCAGCGAGTCTAAAGCGCGCTTAACTGAAGCAATTGACCAAGCGGAAGGGATTTTAGCTGATAAAAATGCTCGGCAAGAACAAATTGATATTGCTGAAAAAAATGTAAAAACTGCTTTGGATAGTTTAGAGGAACAAGTCCTTCAAACGGATAAAACAAAGTTGAAAGAACTGCTTCAAAAAGCAGAAACCTTGAAACCTAAAGCAGGAAAACAATTTACAAAAGCATCGCAAGAAGCTTTAGCTGAAGCAATTAAACAAGCAAAAGCACTTGTTGAGGACCCAAATGCGACGCAAGAAGCTGTGGACAAATGTTTAAGTATTTTATCACAAGCCATTGAAGCAATGGCAGAAGAGCCAATCAGTAGCAACTCTACAGGCAACAATGGAAATCATAGCACGGTTAGCGGTACTGGTGGTGTAACCAGCCAAGGAAAGGGCACAGCAACAGGTGGAACGACAACGAAAACCACCACTTCTGGTACTTTGCCAAAAGCAAATGAAGTTGTTTCGCCAATCTGGTCAATCAGTGGTTTTCTATTGATAGTAAGTATTGGTTTAGGAAAATTATTCTTCAAAAATAAAAAAGAGCAAAATTAGCGTATCATTAACTTACAAGGCGCATTTGTACAAAAACAGTGTGCAAATGCGCAAGTAAGTAATAGGAGAGGATTTTTACGAATGAAAAGAAAGAAAATCAAGAATCAACTACTTGTTTTAACAAGTATTCTCGTTCTTCTGAGTTTGGAAGTCGCTCCAGTTGTTACGTTGGCTGCAGAATTACCAAGTAGCTCGCTACAAACAGCTCTGTCCTCGGAAACGACAATTACTTCGGAAGAAAAAGTAACCGAAACAACCGAAACAACTGTTGCTACATCGACAACGTCCACTAGTAGTTCGTCATCTGAATCAAGTAGTTCTACCGATACGACTACCGAATCAACGAGTCAGTCAACGACAGAAACGACAACCACAAATACTAGTTCTGAAACAAAAAAAGAACCTACAGAGCCAACGGTATCATCAGAAATCACGCAGCCTGTTGAACAATCGCAACCACCACAAGTTCCTGTGACCAAGCAAGAACCCGAAGAACCTATTCAAGTTCCTGAAGCCAACAATAACTTTGTTGAAGAAAATCAGGCTGTATCGTTAAATCCGTCCCTCAAAGTAGATGAAATAGCTTCTTCAAATTTAAAAGGCTACGAACTTCCACTGTTGTCGTCTTTTGGCGAAAAGAAACGGGCAGTCGTGGTCGCTGAAGCATTAAGACACGTTGGGAAAACAAAAAAAGAATTTAATTTGACGGAGCAAGCATTGACCAGTAGTTTCCTTGCCCAAAAAATTTACCAACAATTATTTAAAATAGACATTGGCAGTACGCCGCAAGAACAAATGACATTTGGTAAAGTTCGTTCTATAGAGGAGGCAGAACCTGGTGATCTGATTTTTTGGCAAACAGCTGAAGGAAAAACGCTTCAAAATGGTGTTTATCTTGGCCAAGGAAAATATTTAATTGCCGCAGCGGAATCGGATTCTAAAGAGAAACCAGAAGTAATCGCTCAGTTAGAGAATATCTATACTGCCAAACAACAACCAGACTCAAAAGAGGAAAAACGCTTGGTAGTGACTAATCCTTTTAAGGAGTTCATATTAACGGAGTATGGCAAAGAAGTTTTAGCAACATATGGTGCGTCATTTGAAATGCAGAAGTCAGAACAAACCACAGCGTTTATTAAAAAAATTGGTGAGACAGCCAGAGAACTTGGCGAAAAATACGATGTTTTTGCATCAGTAATGATAGCTCAGGCTATTTTAGAAAGTGGCTCTGGCGAAAGTCAACTAGCCAAAGAACCTTATTATAATCTCTTTGGCGTGAAAGGTTCGTTCCAAGGAAATAGTGTTAGCTTTTCAACAAAAGAGGCTGATCAGAGGGGCCAACTTTATACAATTTCCGCTGGGTTTCGCGATTACGGTGGCTATAATGACTCACTGCAAGATTATGTTCAATTACTCCGACAAGGGATTGACGGAAATCAAGATTTTTATAAACCAGCGTGGCGTTCGGAAGCCAAAAACTACCTTCAAGCAACGCGTTTTTTAACAGGTAAATATGCAACAGACAAGCAATACGATAATAAATTAAATTCGTTAATTGCGGTTTATAACTTAACCCAATTTGATTTACCAAAAACAGTGGACGGTTTGATTATCCAATCTAAAAATAAGCTGTCGGAAGCGGAACAGCAACAAATGCATTTTCCAGTCTATGATGGGATCAATTATAATCGAAGTGGTAGCTATCCCGTGGGCCAATGTACGTGGTATGTCTATAATCGTTTCAAACAGTTGGGCACTTCTGTGGATGAATTTATGGGAAATGGCAGTGACTGGGGAAGAAAAGGACGTGCATTAGGCTATCAAGTTAGTTCATTGCCTAAAGCTGGTCGTGCGATTAGTTTCCAACCAGGAGTTGCTGGCGCAGATAATCAATATGGACATGTTGCTTTTGTTGAAGCGGTCACTTCTGATGGAATCATTATTTCTGAAAGCAATGTCATCAATGATCAAACGATTTCGTATCGTGTCTTACCTAATGTAATTGCTTATAGTAGTGGCGTGACCTACATTGGCGCTTAAGCGACTCATTCAACAGGAAGAAGTGTGGATGTTTAAGTAAAAAATTAGTACAATGATCCATGTGTGAACTAACAAATTAAATTAACCAGAATCGACCAATGAATTGATTTTGTCATGTATAAAATGACAAGAACAGTTTGGCGGTTGATTCTTTGTTTTTCATCAACGAAGAGACAATAGTCCTCATGATTCGTTAGAAAAAGATGAATAGTCCAAAGTACTCTTTCTTGATCCTTTGTTATTTTATGTTTTTGTTTGCAGGAAACTACTGAAATCGCTATACTAAATTTATGTGAATATACTAACAGACAATCAATTTTTTATCTCTTTTATTGGTGTATAAATTGATTGAACATTATAATCATTTGTCTTTTGTTGTGTAATTTTATATCTTCTTGAGAAAGGGATGAGTGAACAAATGGCTATTTATATATTAGAAGACCAAATTATTCAAGCAAAAGCGTTAGAAGTATTGTTAACAAATATCCTACATTCAAGAAATATTTATAATGAAACAATCCATTTATTTTCACGTTCAGATGAATTATTACAAGTGGCACACCAGGACGCCCAACTAAATATCTTTTTCCTAGATATTCAAATGAACAATCATATCCAGGCAGGATTTGAGGTTGCTAAAGAAATCAGAAAAACAGACAGTGAAAGTCTGATTGTATTTATTTCTACTCACACAGAATTAGTTTTAACTTCCTACAAATATATGGTTTCAGCTCTTCAATTTATTCAAAAGAACGTGGATTTTCTAGATTTCCAAAAAGAGGTCGAAACATGTGTCGATGCATATATTCAACAAAAAGAAAATATAAAGACAAAAAGTGAATATATTATCATTAACTTAAAAGCGTCTTCTATAAAAATGGATATTAATGATATTTATTTCTTTCAAACGGAATACGATCATCGTGTGTCAATGGTTGGTAAAAATTTTAAAAGAGAATTTTATGGAACGTTATCAAAAATTGAACAACTGCATCCAGATTTGATTAGAGTCCATCAATCAATCATCATCAATAAAAAATATGCGTCAAAATTAAATTATAAAACGCATCTTTTAACTATGAGAGACGGAACGGAAGTACCAGTCTCAAGAAGATATTATACTCAGGTCAAGGCACTATTTCTTACTTAGGGAGGGATAATGACTAATTAAGGAATTATCTATCTATTAGTCGCTATATTCGTTATAATTTAGTGCAATACTTGAAGAGGAGGGCGATATGCTAATCGATTGGATTCTAAAAAATATTATGGATATGGATCAGGAAGATCAATCAGGAAAAACACAATGGACAAAGTATTATCTAACCGTTTATTTTTCTGGCTTATTTAATCTTCTGATGATTCTGATTTTATCAGTTTTATTTGGGACGTTAAGCGAAACCTTTATTGTATACGTCGTACTGATTTTTTTACGGCCTGTCGCAGGTGGCTGGCATGCAAAAACTAAATGGCTCTGTCGTCTAGAAAGCATTGTTATCTATGTCGCCATACCATTTGTATTGAAAAATTCTTCTGTGAGCTTACCGTTTATTTATAAAATTCTATTGATGTGCCTCTTAGTCGTATTATTTTATTGGTATGCGCCACAAGGAACAGCGATTGAACCTGTTCAGCCATCTGATTTAAACGTGCTCAAAAAGCAAAGCCTTATAAGGGTGTGTTTACTTATTTTATGTAGTCTGTTTGTCAAAGAAAAGATTGCTTCAGTAATACTCTACGGTCTCGTCATCCAAGGTCTGATGATACTCCCTGTAACAAAAAATTTAATTGAAGGAAGTGTTTTTATGAAATTTGGTAAAAAAATAATTAAAAATGTTATTGAAAAAAGAGTTGCAAAAGTTAGTGATGGTGTGGGAACTAAGCCTAGATTAAATCAAAATTCGCCCAATATATTTGGACAATGGATGGGACAAACTGAAAAACCTAAAAAGAATATTGAAAAATGATTTTGTCGTTATTAGCTACTAACGTTTTGCTTGTATCTAGCTTTATCGTTTTTGTCTTTTTACGAGTAACATTGATCAAGATTGAATGTAAAATACCGTTACTTTCATTGCTTATTGTCATTAATCTTTGTTCGTTTGCGGCATTAATGTTGGGCTACTCTTGGTTGATTTATGCGCTGACAGTCGTTATTTTTACAGGATTTTTACTCATTCACAAAAAGAGGTTCTCAATTTTTAAAGCGATATTTTTGTCTGTTTTTACATTGCTTATGGTTTCGTTTATCAATTACACGGAGCAAACGATTTTAAGTGTTTTTTTTCAACAGATTTATCAAAATAAATTATTATGGATTGCCTCAAATGTTCTTCTGTTGCTTATAAATATCTGGATTGCTTTAAAAATTCCCAATAGTGTTTTTTTAAGATTAAATCGTGTGTTAGAAAATAGCCGAATTTTTTTTGGTTGTTTACTTTTATTGTTGATTCTGTTGTTACTTTTTGTGTTTTTGATTTCGCCAGAGATTTCACCTGACTTTATGCGAGGATTTGTCACGGTAAATAGTTCTAAATTGGAGTTATTAATAAGTGTAGGTTTATTTTTAATTCTGATTGGCTTAGTCATTGAAGCTTATTTGGAAGAACAACGTATCAACACTCAATTATTGAATAATTTAACGATTTATACTGAAAAAATAGAATCCATTAACGAAGAGCTAGCGATGTTTCGTCATGATTATAAAAATTTATTGTATAGTTTACAAATTGCTATTTCATACGAAGATATTCTGGAAATCAAAAGAATTTATGAAGAAACGATTGCACCAACCAAAAAAATTATTGATAATGAAGAATTTGAACTTATGAAGTTAAATCGTTTGAAAAATATGGAACTTAAGGCACTCATAAGTATGAAAATTAATACCGCAAAGCAAGCAAAACTAAAAGTGATTGTTGATGTGCCAGAAGTATTTATTCTTGATACATCAATCGACTTAGTGGTTGTGATTCGTTTGTTGGCTATTCTATTAGATAACGCGATTGAAAACAGTGCAAAATCAGAATTGAAAATGTTCGCTATCTCAATTTTCAATAAAAATGAAACACAAGAGTTTGTGATAACAAATAGTGTCCAAGCCGAATTTGATTTTAAGGTTATGAAGAAAACCAAATTTAGTTCTAAAAGTAATCCAGAAGAGCACGGTTGGGGATTGTTATATGTAAAAGAAATTGTTGATTTTTCAGATCAATTTGATTTGCAAACGTCCTTCAATGAAGGAGCGGTCACTCAACATTTAATTATTGAAAAAAATCATAACAGTAAAAAAGTTGTTAACGAATGAATTTGTTAACAACTTTTTTGCTATGGTATTGAGTTATGAGGGGCAATACAGGGAAAAATGTCGGCTGATTAAGGAATTTAGATAGTGCCGGTTAGGTAGTTGTCTATAATGAAAATAGCAACAAATATTTACGCAGGGAAAGGGGCGGTCGTTTAACGGGAAAAATTAGGGAGGATAAAGCAATACTTTTGTTGGGAAAAGAAATAAAAGGAAACTGGGGAAGGAGTTAATTGTTTGATGAAGGGAAATAAAATTTTATACATTTTAGGTACAGGCATCTTTGTTGGAAGTTCATGTCTATTTTCTTCACTTTTTGTAGCCGCAGAAGAACAAGTTTATTCAGAAAGTGAAGTTTCAACAGTTTTATCGAAGTTGGAAAAGGAGGCAATTTCTGAGGCAGCTGCTGAACAATATACGGTTGTAGATCGAAAAGAAGATGCGTGGGGGATGAAGCATCTTAAGTTAGAAAAGCAAACGGAAGGCGTTACTGTTGATTCAGATAATGTGATTATTCATTTAGATAGAAATGGTGCAGTAACAAGTGTTACAGGAAATCCAGTTGATCAAGTAGTGAAAATTCAATCGGTTGATGCAATCGGTGAAGAAGGAGTTAAAAAAATTATTGCTTCTGATAATCCGGAAACTAAAGATCTTGTCTTTTTAGCTATTGACAAACGTGTAAATAATGAGGGGCAATTATTTTATAAAGTCAGAGTAACTTCTTCGCCAACTGGTGACCCCGTATCATTGGTTTATAAAGTGAACGCTACAGATGGAACAATTATGGAAAAACAAGATTTAACGGAACATGTCGGTAGTGAAGTAACGTTAAAAAACTCTTTTCAAGTAGCGTTTAATGTGCCAGTTGAAAAAAGCAATACGGGAATTGCTTTACACGGAACGGATAACACAGGGGTTTACCATGCAGTAGTTGATGGCAAAAATAATTATTCTATTATTCAAGCACCATCACTAGTAGCATTAAATCAGAATGCTGTTGACGCCTATACGCATGGAAAATTTGTGAAAACATATTATGAAGATCATTTCCAACGACACAGTATTGATGATCGAGGGATGCCCATCTTGTCAGTTGTTGATGAACAACATCCAGATGCTTATGACAATGCTTTTTGGGATGGAAAAGCAATGCGTTATGGTGAAACAAGTACACCAACAGGAAAAACGTATGCTTCCTCTTTAGATGTAGTTGGTCATGAAATGACACATGGTGTAACGGAACATACTGCCGGTTTAGAATATTTAGGACAATCAGGTGCGTTGAATGAATCTTATTCTGATTTGATGGGTTATATTATTTCGGGTGCATCTAATCCAGAAATTGGTGCGGATACTCAGAGTGTTGACCGAAAAACAGGTATTCGAAATTTACAAACGCCAAGTAAACACGGACAACCAGAAACCATGGCTCAATACGACGATCGAGCACGGTATAAAGGAACGCCTTATTATGATCAAGGCGGTGTTCATTATAATAGTGGAATTATTAATCGGATTGGTTACACCATTATCCAGAACTTAGGCATTGAAAAAGCACAGACTATTTTCTACAGCTCGTTAGTAAATTACTTAACACCTAAAGCACAATTCAGTGATGCTCGTGATGCGATGCTTGCTGCTGCAAAAGTTCAATATGGCGATGAAGCAGCTTCAGTGGTATCAGCAGCCTTTAACTCTGCTGGAATCGGAGCTAAAGAGGACATTCAGGTAAACCAACCAAGTGAATCTGTTCTGGTCAATGAATGAAAAAAATTCCCCAATTAAATAAAAATGGATAAGGAGTGGCATAATCTTATGAAAAAGTTCTCCATACGAAAAATTAGTGCTGGTTTTTTGTTTCTGATTTTAGTAACTTTGATCGCCGGTTTTAGCTTGTCTGCAAATGCAGAAGAGTATATCGTTCCTGCCGAAAGTCATTCACGACAAAAAAGATCGTTACTGGACCCTGAGGACAGAAGACAAGAAGTGGCAGATACAACCGAAGCGCCTTTTGCGTCAATCGGAAGAATCATTTCCCCTGCCAGTAAACCAGGCTATATTTCTTTAGGAACAGGCTTTGTTGTTGGAACCAATACAATTGTCACCAATAATCATGTGGCTGAAAGTTTTAAGAATGCCAAAGTATTAAATCCGAATGCCAAAGATGATGCTTGGTTTTATCCAGGTCGAGATGGCAGTGCGACACCATTTGGCAAATTCAAAGTGATTGATGTAGCTTTTTCCCCGAATGCGGATATTGCGGTAGTGACTGTCGGCAAACAAAACGATCGTCCAGATGGCCCAGAGTTGGGAGAAATTTTAACGCCATTTGTTTTGAAAAAGTTTGAATCTTCAGATACCCATGTCACAATATCAGGCTATCCAGGTGAGAAAAACCACACACAATGGTCTCATGAAAATGATTTGTTTACATCTAACTTTACAGACTTAGAAAATCCATTACTATTTTATGATATCGATACAACCGGCGGTCAATCTGGTTCACCAATCTATAATGATCAGGTTGAAGTAGTTGGTGTTCATTCCAATGGCGGCATTAAGCAAACAGGAAATCATGGTCAAAGACTAAATGAAGTGAATTATAACTTTATTGTTAATCGAGTGAATGAAGAAGAAAATAAACGTTTATCCGCTGTGCCAGCAGCGTAAAGAACCATAAAAATACTCGGAATTTCCAGAATCACGGGAAATCTCGAGTATTTTTGTTTTTTAAGATAGTGTAAGTTACGATAAAAGTACCTTGTAATTATCGGTTAAAAGCATATAATAGTGCTGAAAAGAAGGCAAATAATCCGATTAAGTTAGTATTTCTAAACCATCATAACTCGTAATGATTTCATGCTTTTGAGATAAAGCCGCCATCTCCGCATAAGACAAGCCGCCATTGTGAGAAAAATGGTTGGCAACGTAAATCGTTTTATCTGTGACGAGTTTTCTTTCTTTTAATTCTGCAATTAATTTTAAATTTTCTTCCCAATTCATATGACTATTGCCAGTTTCGTTTGTTTGACTAGTACAATCTAAAGAAACAATACTAAGAAGTAAGTGGCTCTTTTCAAGATATTCAAACATTTCTGACGTAAAGTAACCTGTATCATGGGTGGATAAAAAAGCATCTTTACCATCGTCTATAACGAAAATAAAACAATCTTCACTGAAATTTCCATGTTGTGCAGGAAGGGGATAAATCGTATAGTTCGCAATAGTAAAACATTTGTAGGGCTGAATAACCTGATAATGTAATCGGGTATCGTCTTGACGACCTTCTAAATCAAAGGCGCGCTGATAAAACGTCTTAACTGCTTCATTTCCATAAACAGTTAAACGATTGGGAATATCTAATGCATAACCAGACATTCGATAAGCCAAATCCTCGCCGTAAAAATGATCGGAATGCCAATGAGAGATTAGTAAAGAGTCAAAGTCTGCAAAACACAAGTCGTACTGCAACAGGTGTAAATAAGAATCCCCTGGAAAATCAATCAGCAGGACATCATCAATAATTAATTGAGTTTGTGTACGAATTTCTCGTCCTTTTTTCTCTCGAGCGTACTTACATAATTTACAATTACAAAAAATTCCTGGAATCCGTTCTGCTGCACCCGTGCCTAAATAGTTGATTTTCATTGGGAGTACCTAACCTTTCTTTGACATTCTTCATACTTAGTAGATAACGCTGAACCTTAAAGTAAATGGGCATGGAAACTGAAACATTTGTTGTGTCCATCTTACCTTTTTTAGAGAAGAATTGAAATGGAATTTTTTAAGTAAATATGCGTAAAATAGAAAAAGCTAGACGCCTTTTTTGATAAGCTGAATTTACTGCGAATGCTCGTACTATTTCCGAAAAAAAGTTTTACCAAAGGCACTTTCATATCCATCTGCTATTAGTTATAGAAAAATAACAAGATGGACATAGCTTATTAGAGCAAAAATAACTACGCTATTGATAAAGAGTGAGGCGTGTTTTGAACAGGTTGCGTGGGCAAATGAATTTGAATAAAAGGGATGACAAAAGATGACTATTGAAAAATTAGAATATTTTTATACCATTGCAAAATATAATAGTATTTCCAAAGCAGCCTCTGAACTCCATGTTAGTAAATCAACCTTAAGTGCGTCATTAAAAGATTTGGAAAGTGAATTGGGCCATTTACTTTTTAACCGTAACGGTAATTCTTTGACGTTAAATTCCTATGGTGATAAAATCGTCCAATCTGTATATATCATTTTAAACGAGGCTAAGAAAATGAAACTTAATTTGCATGAAATGATTGAGAATCCAGTGATGCGTTTAGGTTTTGGAAATACGTCCTTGATGTATAAAGTGACAGAAAATGAGGATCAACTGAATCGTTTTTGGGAATGTTACCATGGTTCATCGTTTGAGTTATTGAATAAATTGGAGAATCATGAGTTGGATTTTGTGATTACTTCTGCAGATGTGAATAGTCCAGTTTTAAAGAAAGAACAATTAATTGAACTAAAAATGTATCTTTGTGTTTCAAGAGAAATTAAACAAGAAATTGAGGAAGAAGGCTTCAGCTGTTTGACCAACTATCCATTTCTATTTTTGCCGCATCACTTAGATCATTTAGAAGCTACCAAGAGTGTGCTAGAAATGTTGCAATTAACAAGTCCGCTTGTTTGTTGCTACGATACGTTGATGCTTACTCGTCTCATTGAAAAAAGTAAAGGAGTTTATGCGGTGATCTCTCTTCGGAAAGAACAACTGCAGGAAATTGATTCTAAACTCTTCTTTTTACCGATTGAACGAAAACAAAAATTTTATTTATACCGAAATGTTTCCAGTTCGGTTTTTGTCCAACCTGGTCAAATCAAGGCAACTTTACAAAAGTTGCTAGAGACTTAGCCATTAAAATTACTTTGGAATAGTTACCAAAAATAGCTTTATTCGCTTAGATTTACTTCTGCTGCGGATAAGGCTATTTTTGTTGTTCATTGTTTAAAAGAGATGCTCAATTATGGGGCTGTTCGATATTTCTGAACAGAATGTTCAATTATTTAATAACTTAAGAATCGATAAATCGTATCTATTACGGTTCAATTTAAAGGGGTTCTGGTGTATAGTTTGGCTATCTAAAGATTTACTTTTTTAAATATAAAATAACTAAATGGCAAGGAATATAAAGAACTGTTGATACGTGAGTACTTGCGATAACTGTGTCGTTAGAAGTTTAAGTGTCATTGTTGCTTTTCCTGTTTTATGTAGTTGCTAGAAAGGACTGTTTTTATGATCGATAGAAAAAAAGTTATTTTGTATACTTGTTGCATGAGTTTGTTTGTAGTGACCATGGATGTTACGGTTGTCAATGTGGCGTTACCATCCATTCAAAGTGATTTTCACACGAATCTGTCTACATTACAGTGGGTAACAGATGGCTACACTTTAATGGTAGCATCCTTATTATTGTTGTCTGGGTCTACAGCAGATCGAATTGGCCGTAAACGAGTCCTTCAATTGGGCTTAGCCTGTTTTGGTTTAGCGTCTTTCCTATGTGGGATTTCGCAAACCCCAGGGCAATTGATCGCGTTTCGCATGTTGCAAGGGATTGGTGGTTCTATGTTAAATCCGGTAGCAATGTCTATTATTACACAGGTATTTACCGAAAAGTTAGAAAGAGCGAAAGCAATTGGCTTGTGGGGCTCTGTTACAGGGATTTCCTTAGGCATGGGCCCGATTATTGGTGGACTGATTGTTTCTTATTTTAGCTGGCGGTATGTCTTTTTTGTAAATGTACCGATCATTGCTGCGGCAATCATCCTTACACAAAAGTTTGTACCTGAGTCAAAAGTAGAGAAGACGGTGAAAAATGATTTTGTTGGTCAAGCATTGATGATTCTTTTTCTATTTAGTTCTATCTATTCCATTATCGGACTACCTAGAAAAGGGCTTTTCGCGCCAGATATTTTAAGTACTGGGATAATCGGCTGCTTAGCCATTGTTATTTTCTTTATTTATGAATATAACATTGACAATCCGTTAATCAACCCGCGTTTCTTTTTATCTATTCCATTTACATCGGCTTCTTTTTTAGCTATTTTTGGCTTTATCATATATAACGGCTATTTATTTTTAAACACGCTATATTTGCAAGAGATGAGAGGCTTCAGCCCGTTGGAAGCTGGCTTATCAACCATTCCTTTGGCTTTTGTTAGTTTTCTTGTTGCACCGAGAGCCGGCGAAATGGTAGGGAGAATAGGGACGAAACGTCCTATTATGCTTTGTGGTATTTCAATGTTGGCTGTTAGCTTTTTACAATTATTTGTAACTAAAACAACGCCTATGATTATTTTATTTATTATTTATATCTTTTTAGGCATTGGGTTTGGGATGTTAAATTCACCGATTACCATTACAGCGATTGAAGGAATGCCACTTTCTCAGTCAGGAATTGCAGCAGCCATTGCGGTGACATGTAAGCAAATTGGCAATTCTTTAGGGGTGGCGCTACCAAGTCTTTTAATTACAAAGCCTATTACTAGTTCGCTTACTCGAACACCTTTTACAAACGTATGGCTTTTATTTGGATGTTGCGCCATTGCGATTATCTTTTTAAGTTATTTATCCAATTCTCCGCTAGCGAAAAAGTCATTGCGCAGAGTTAGGTTTTATTTTTAACAAATCAAGATTTTTTTGAAGGGAAAGGAAGACAAACTTAGATGAAAAAAATAAATAACCGATTAGGACTCTTTTTATTTTTTGTTTTACTCTTTTGGGCAAAAACGATTCTGGCGTATTACCTAGATTTCTCATTGGGTGTTAAGGGCAGTCTCCAGCGAGAAATTTTATGGTTCAATCCAGTTGCTACTACGCTGTTATTATTTGGTTTTAGTTTGTATTTTAAAAAGCATAAAACATTTATGCTTAGCTTAACTCTTTTAAATGTTTTAAATACATTAATTTTATATTTGAATATTATTTTTTATCGTGAATTCACTGACTTTATTACCATCCAATCTGTTTTTGGCTTTTCAAAAGTTTCAGAAGGAATTTCTGGTGATTTACTTGCCTTAATGAGGGTCCACGATGTCTTTTATTGGCTAGATACTTTAGTGCTGCTCGTTTTGGTATTTTACTCTTTTAAACAGCGACGGAATCATCAAGTCTTTGTGACCAAACCTATCAACAGAAGATTGGCGATCTCAATTAGTTGTTTAAGTGTCTTGCTCTTTTCGGTTAACTTATTTTTAAGCGAAACCGATCGTCCTCAATTGCTTCAAAGAATTTTTGACCGTAATTATTATTGTAAAATATCTTGGCTTGGATGCATTCACAGCCATCGATGGTGTCAAAACAGCCATGTCAAATGAGGTAAGAGCAGAAGCTAGTTCAAACGAATTACCTGAAATCATGAAATTTACCAAGCAAAACAATTTACCGCTTAATCCACAGTATGCCGGGATTGCCAAAGGAAAAAATGTATTTGTGATTCATTTAGAAAGTTTTCAACAATTTTTGATTAATATGAAAGTCCAAGGCCAAGAGGTTACACCGTTTTTAAATCAGCTTTATCAAAACAAAGCGACAATCAGTTTTGATAATTTCTTTCATGAAGTAGGGCAAGGAAAAACGAGTGATGCGGAGAACATGTTGGAAACAGGAACATTCGGGTTACCGCAAGGCTCTCTTTTTACACAATTAGGATCAGACAATACTTTCGAAGCGGCTCCCGCAGTTTTAGGACAAAAAGGCTATACAACCGCTGTTTTCCATGGAAATGTGGGGAGTTTTTGGAATCGAGACCATGTGTATAAAAACTTAGGATATCAATACTTTTTTGATCGGTCATATTTTTCAAAAGATGACAAAATGCTAGGTTACGGTATTTTAGATAAACAATTGTTGCGTGAATCAGCTAGTGAGCTTGAACATTTACAGCAGCCATTCTATGCGAAGTTTTTAACTGTGACCAATCATACCCCTTATTATACGGATGACCAAAACTTCCCGTTTCCTAAATTGAACACAGGCAATTCGATTGTGGATGATTATGTTCGAACAGCGCACTATTTGGATCAATCGCTAGAACAATTTTTCCATTACTTGCAAACAACAAGTTTATACAATCATTCTATTTTTGTTATTTATGGTGACCACTTCGGTATTTCAGATGCGAACAACAAGGACTTATGTAAAGCTTTCAACCGCGATCCAAAAACGTGGACAAACTATGACAATGCGCAATTGCAAAGAGTACCTTTGATGTTTTACATGCCAGGCTATACGCAAGGGAAAATCATGCACGAATATGGTGGGGAAATTGACGTTTTACCGACACTGTACCATCTTTTAGGTGTCGATGATAAAAATTATATCCATTTTGGCACGGACCTTTTATCTCCTCAATATAAACAAGTGGTTCCTTTTAGAAATGGCGATTTTGTAACGCCTCAATTTTCGTATCTAGGTGGGGAAATCTACAATAATCAAGGGAAAAAATTAGACCAAGTTCCAGCAGATTTAAAAGCAGAAGTCACGAAAGATAACGATTGGGTGAAAAAATCGTTAAGTTTATCTGACAAATTAAATCAGGAAAACCTTTTACGTTTTTATAAACCACAAGGATTCCAAGAAGTGCAACCAAAGGACTACAACTATGATGTAGCTTTTGAAAAAAACAAAGTCTTAGAAGTAGAAAAACAAAAAAATGCACAATCAACTAGCTTGTTTAGTCAAAATGGCAATCAAACGACAGTCCAAAATTATCCGACTACGCCATAGATCATTTAAGAAGGATAATTTTTGGAAGGGAAAGAGAATCATATATGAAGTGAAGGAGGTCAGGACAGAACCGTTTATTTTCGAAGGAATTGGTTCTGTTCTCGCCATTTATCAGGTTTTGAGCCTGGAACAAAAATCCAAAGTGATTTTTGTCCCAGGCTCTTTCGCTCTTTTATTGAGTAAGAAGTCAGTTTAGAATTTATATTAAGTTTCGCTGTACATTTTAAAATTATCATCAACAGAAAATACAACAGGCGAATTTTTAGATAAAAAAATTAGTAAAACAAGTATTAAATAAATAGTATTATTGAGGATAAAGTAAGAGAAATGTTGTTTTTTTAATAGTTGTTAACGGAAAACAAAATTATTTTATAGCCATAAAATATATTTTTATTATAATTATATTATAAAATAATGAGCATGTGATTTGCAGATAAGTTTTTCAGGGCCTATTCTGAATAGGAACTTAGCTATAAAAATAAAAGAGGAGAGTGGTTTTGATGAGAAAAAATCAGAAGATTGTGCCAATTGTGACAGCTTCAGACGAAAATTATGCTCCTTATTTGAATGTAATGATGACAACTGTTTTAGAAAATTGTCATGCGGAGAGACCTGTTCATTTTTATGTGATTGATGATGGGCTGTCGCTATCTAGCAAAAAAGCACTCCGAGAAACGGTTAGTAGTAACTCACAAAATGCAACTGTTGAATTTCTAACAGCAGACAAAGAAGTCTATCAAAATTTTTTAGTGAGTGATCATATTACAACGACCGCATACTTACGCATTTCTTTACCGTCACTTTTACAAAAATATAGCTATAAAAAGGTTCTTTATTTAGATGCAGATACGCTGGTTTTAGATGATATTGTCCAGTTGTATGATACGCCATTAGTGAACCAAACGATTGGCGCGGTTATTGATCCTGGTCAAGCATATGCCTTGAAACGTTTGGGCATCCATTCCTCCGATTATTATTTTAATTCAGGAGTTATGATTATTGATATTGACCGATGGAACGAGAAAGCAATCACCCAAAAAACAATTCAGTATCTAGAAGAAAATGGGGACCGCATAGTTTATCATGATCAAGATGCTTTAAACGCTGTTCTTTATGAAGATTGGCTAGCTCTAGAACCAAGATGGAATATGCAGACGTCTTTAGTTTTTAATCGTCATGAAGCGCCTAATGAAGCCTATCAAAAATTATATACAGCGGGAAATCAAGAGCCAGCGATTATTCATTTTACTGGACACGATAAACCTTGGAATACGTTAGAAAATCATCCTTATACAGCTCTTTATCTAAACAAGTTAAAGAAAGTAGGTGCAAGAAATGGAAAATAGAAAAGAATTAGCGATTGTCTCCTGTTGCAATACCAACTTTGTACCGCATCTTGCTGCTATGTTTGTTTCAATTTTAGAAAATAGTCCTTCAGCGGCAGCTGTTCATTTTTATGTGATTGATGACAATATCAATTTTGAAAGCAAGCAACTACTGTATTTTACGATTAAACATACCCAAATCAATGCAGAGTTAACATTTTTAAAAATCAACCCCCATTTTTTCAAAAATGTTGTAACCAGTGAACGAATTCCCAAAACAGCTTACTACAGGATTGCTATTCCAGAGCTGTTTAGAGGAAGCCAGATCGAACGGCTGTTGTATATGGATTGTGACATGATTGCCTTAGATGATGTCGCAAAATTATGGACAGTTGATTTAGGTGAAAATATCATCGCCGCTGTGGAAGATGCAGGGTTCCATCAACGTTTGGAAAAAATGGCGATTCCTGCAGAATCTATGTGTTATTTTAACTCAGGCTTGTTGCTAATCGATGTTAAAAAATGGTTGAATTTAGATGTAACCACTAAAGTCTTAAGATTTATTGAAGAAAATCCAGATAAATTACGTTTCCATGATCAAGATGCATTGAATGCGGTTTTACACGACCGTTGGACCCTGTTGCATCCTAAGTGGAACGCCCAAGGTTATATTCTGTCAAAAGCGAAAAAACATCCAACTATTTATGGAGAAAAACAATATGAAGAAACGAGAAGAGCACCATCCATTATCCACTTTACTGGCCATGTCAAACCTTGGACGAAAGAATTTCAGTGGTATACCAAGCGTTATTATGATCAATATGCGAATAGGACGGCCTTTCGTTGTGTCAACACATTCAATCAATATTTATCTTATACGAAAATTAGTAGAAGGATTGAATATGCTCAATAATGAATATTGTCATGGATTTCGTAAAATTAGTTACTTGTTAGTTGTTGCCAGAACCAAACAATAGAAACGAAGAAGTCGGGATCGAACTGTTTTTCAGATTTTGAGTATGAGACAAAAATCTAAAGTGATTTTTGTCTCATACTCTTTTTTGTCTATTTAAAATAAAGCCAGCAACTGGTATCATATTTAAGGATGGTTTTTTATAAAAAAATGATTTCTTGAGGAAAAAAATATTACAATAAAGAAAAATAAAAAAATGTAAACGTTATCATTTCAAGGTTATAGCGGTATGAAGATATTTATTAATACTTTTTATTGACAAAATAAAAAAAACCACCGTACTATTGGTTTGTGGTTATAACCAGTTAGGGTAAAGGAGAAAGTTATGGAAAATGCCTTTAAAAACAAAGCTTTGTATCATCAACTTGTTGATTTGCTGCAGGAACGAATCGAAACATGCATGATTCCTCATGACAAGTTGCCCTCTGAACGTGAATTGACTGCACAATATGGAGTGAGTCGGACGACGGTCCGGTTAGCGCTACAAGAACTAGAAAATAGAGGTTCCATCTATCGTCGTCATGGCAAAGGAACATTTGTTTCAGATATAAAAAAAGAGGCCGCTGATTTAGCTGGCGCATATAGTTTTACAGAACAAATGAAAGGGCTGGGTCGAAAACCACATACCCGTATATTATCCTTCGAAAAATTGGAAGCGGATAAATTTATTTGTCAGCATTTGAATCTTTCGTTAGGAGAGGCAGTTTTTAAATTAAGTCGGTTGCGGATTGCTGATAACGAGCCATTAATGGTTGAAGACACATACTTGCCTGTGAAATTTTTCTTATCACTCACGGATCAATTACTACGTAGCAAACCATTATATGATCTATTTTCGGAAGATTTTAAGCAAACCGTTCGTTTAGCTGATGAAGAATTATACGCTAGCATTGCGTCAAAAGAAGATGCCAAATTATTGATGATTCCGGAAGGAGCGCCAGTCCTTCATTTAGCACGCCAGACATATAACATGAAAAATGAAATTATTGAATTTACGTTGAGTGTGGCGCGAGCAGATCAATTTCATTATCAGATACGCCATATTCGGAATAGTTAGGAGAGTTAAGTATGTTTACAGCAGAAAAAGAAGAACTAGAACAACTAGGAGCGGAAATCACTACACGTGAAATTCGTCAGCAACCTGAGCTTTGGCAAGAAACCGTGACACTTTATCATGAAAATCAAACAGCTTTGGAAAACTTTTTAAAAGAAGTCCAGGCCAAAGCGCAAGGAAAACGCACAAGAGTAATTTTTACAGGAGCAGGGACTTCGCAATATGTCGGTGATACGGTTGTACCTTATCTCCGAGCACACGGCGACACACAAGCCTTTTCATTCGAAAGTATTGGGACAACGGATATTGTGGCCAAACCAGAAGATTATTTGATTAAAGACGAACCAACATTGTTAGTTTCGTTTGCAAGAAGTGGAAATAGTCCTGAAAGTTTAGCGGCAGTTGAAGTAGCTAATCAAGTGGTCGAAACAATTCATCATTTAGCGATTACTTGTGCCGAAGAAGGACAACTAGCACAAATAAGTCAAAAAGAAGAAAACAGCTTTTTATTCTTAATGCCAACACGTTCCAATGATGGTGGTTTTGCGATGACTGGTAGCTTTTCTTGCATGACTTTGGGTACATTACTACTCTTTGATCAAACAGCCTTTGAGCAAAAACAAGATTATGTAACCGCTCTAATTAAATTAGGTGAAGAAGTGCTATCCCGTGAAGAAGAATTAAATGAAATTGTTAACCTTGATTTTGAACGCATTGTTTATGTTGGTTCTGGAAGTTTAGCTGGTTTGACAAGAGAAGCGCAATTGAAAATTTTAGAACTAACAGCCGGCAAAGTTGCCACAATTTTTGACTCTTCTATGGGCTTCCGTCATGGACCAAAATCATTTATTAATGAAAAAACAATAATGTTTGGTTTTGTTAATAATACACCATACACAAGAGATTATGACTTGGATATCTTAGAAGAAGTTCACGGTGACGAAATTGCGGCGGGTGTTTTTGCGATTGCTCAACCTGGCAAACGTAATTTCTCAGGTTCAACTATTGAATATTCCGCAGAAACTGCTCTATTACCTGATGGCTATTTAGCATTAGCAGATATCATGGTAGCCCAAACAGTCGCACTTTTAACATCTATTAAAGTTGGAAATAAACCGGATACCCCTTCACCGACAGGTACAGTGAATCGTGTGGTTAAAGGCGTAACGATTTATGACTATAAATAATACAACATTTGGAGGAGGAACTATGCTTACGTTAACAGCTGGAAAAAAAGCGGCAATGGATCGTTTGTCAACCCAAGAAGGAATCATTAGCGCATTAGCCATTGATCAACGAGGTGCCTTGAAAAAAATGATCAAAGCGCTAGATGTAGAGCCAACTGATGCACAAATTGAAACGTTTAAAGAATTAGTCTCGAAAGAATTGACACCTTATGCGTCTGCCATTTTATTGGATCCAGAATATGGATTGCCTGCTGCAAAAGCACGCGATACCGAGGCTGGATTGTTACTCGCTTATGAAAAAACGGGCTATGATGCAACAACTCCGGGACGATTGCCTGATTTACTAGCAGATTGGTCTGTTTTACGCTTGAAAGAAGAAGGCGCAGATGCGATTAAATTTTTACTATACTATGATGTGGATGAGGATCCAGAAATCAATCATCAAAAACATGTATTCATTGAACGCTTAGGAAGTGAATGTGCAGAAGAAGACCTACCATTTTACTTAGAATTAGTTTCTTATGATGCACAAATAGCAGATGCGACTTCTTTAGAATATGCAAAAGTTAAACCGCATAAAGTGAATGAAATGATGAAAGAATTTTCTAAACCCCAATATAAAGTAGATGTATTGAAAGTGGAAGTTCCAGTTAATATGAATTTTGTAGAAGGTTTTGCGCCGGCTGAAACAGCGTATACAAAAGAGGAAGCGGCGAATTATTTCTTAGAACAAAGTCAAGCCACTGATTTACCATTTATCTTTTTAAGTGCCGGTGTCTCAACAGAGCTATTCCAAGAAACACTACGTTTCGCTAAAGAAGCTGGTTCAACATTTAATGGTGTTTTATGTGGCCGTGCTACGTGGAAAAATGGCGTGAAACCTTTCGTTGAAGTAGGAGAAACTGCGGCTTGTGATTGGTTAAAAACAGAAGGCCGAGAAAACATTGAAAGTTTAAATGAAGTCATCGCAGCAACCGCCAGCTCTTGGCATGCGAAAGTTCAAGTAAACGAAGGGTAATTGGGAGGCATAGCTGTGATAGTAACAGTAACAATGAATCCGTCAATTGACATCTCCTACCTATTAGATCATCTAAAGCTTGATACCGTTAATCGGACCAGTCAGGTGACCAAAACCCCTGGTGGCAAAGGACTAAATGTCACTCGCGTTATTCATGATTTAGGTGGAGATGTTATCGCTACCGGCGTTCTTGGTGGTTTTCATGGGGCGTTTATTGCAAATGAGTTAAAGAAAGCAAACATCCCCCAAGCATTTACGTCAATCAAAGAAGAAACACGTGATTCGATTGCGATTTTGCACGAGGGGAATCAAACTGAAATTTTAGAAGCTGGACCAACTGTTTCCCCAGAAGAAATCAGTAACTTCCTTGAAAATTTCGATCAATTAATTAAGCAAGCAGAAATTGTCACAATTTCTGGCAGTTTAGCGAAAGGATTACCATCAGATTTTTATCAAGAATTAGTTCAAAAAGCTCACGCACAAGAGGTTAAAGTGCTACTAGATACTTCTGGTGATAGTTTAAGGCAAGTTCTTCAAGGACCATGGAAACCGTATTTAATTAAACCTAATTTAGAGGAACTAGAAGGATTGCTAGGGCAAGATTTTTCAGAAAATCCATTAGCAGCTGTACAAACAGCTTTAACAAAACCAATGTTTGCGGGAATTGAATGGATTGTCATATCTTTAGGAAAAGATGGTGCAATTGCCAAACATCACGATCAATTCTATCGTGTAAAAATTCCAACGATTCAAGCTAAAAATCCTGTTGGTTCAGGAGATGCAACCATTGCTGGTCTTGCATATGGACTAGCCAAGGATGCCCCAGCTGCCGAACTGCTAAAATGGGGCATGGCGGCTGGAATGGCTAATGCCCAAGAAAGAATGACTGGGCATGTAGACGTAGAGAACGTGAAGAAACATCTTATGAACATCCAAGTAGTCGAAATTGCTAAATAAAGAGCTTTCTTTATTTAGCAATTATCCAGCAATTGAAAGCGTTTACTAGAAAGGGTGACAATGTGGACAGATTTGAAATTAAAGAGGAGTTTCTTTTAAATGGTCAATCATTTAAAATTTTATCAGGCGCCATTCATTATTTTCGTGTAGATCCCTCAGATTGGCATCATTCCCTTTATAACTTGAAAGCTTTAGGCTTCAATACAGTTGAGACATATGTACCATGGAATTTACATGAACCGCAAAAAGGAACATTTCATTTTGAGGGAATATTAGATTTGGAGCGCTTTTTAAAATTAGCACAAGAACTTGGACTATATGCGATTGTGCGGCCGTCTCCTTATATTTGTGCAGAATGGGAGTTTGGCGGTTTTCCAGCCTGGCTATTAAATGAACCAGGACGGATGCGTTCGAATAATCCAACCTATCTGAAGCATGTTGCGGAATATTATGATGTTTTAATGGAAAAAATTGTTCCGCATCAACTTGCTAACGGTGGCAATATTTTAATGATTCAAATCGAAAACGAATATGGTTCATTTGGCGAAGAAAAAGCGTATTTACGGGCGATTCGCGATTTGATGATTGCACGCGGCGTGACAGCACCATTTTTTACTTCTGACGGGCCATGGCGCGCAACATTGCGGGCAGGCAGCATGATTGAAGATGATATTTTAGTAACCGGAAATTTTGGCTCAAAAGCCAAAGAAAATTTCGGTATGATGCAAGCCTTTTTTGAAGAACATGGTAAAAAATGGCCGCTAATGTGTATGGAATTTTGGGATGGCTGGTTTAATCGTTGGAAAGAGCCAATTATTAAACGAGATCCGCAAGAATTGGCTGAATCAGTTAGAGAAGCATTAGCATTAGGCAGTATAAACTTATATATGTTTCATGGCGGCACCAATTTTGGGTTTATGAATGGCTGCTCCGCACGAGGAACCATTGATTTACCACAAATCACTTCCTATGATTATGATGCGCCACTTGATGAACAAGGGAATCCAACCGAAAAGTATTTTGCGTTACAAAAAATGCTTCACGAAGAGTACCCTGCGTTACCACAAGCTGAACCATTAGTAAAAGAATCTTTTGCGCAAACAGCAATTCCTTTAACCAACAAAGTGAGTTTGTTTGCGACTTTAGAAACGATTAGTCAGCCAGTGGTCAGCGTTTATCCGCAAACCATGGAACAATTAGGACAAAATACCGGCTATCTTCTTTACCGAACAAGCATTGAAAAAGATGCTGCAGAAGAAAAGCTAAGAGTGATTGACGGTCGTGATCGTCTGCAATTATTTGTCAATCAGGTACATCAAGCAACGCAATATCAAACGGAAATTGGCGAAGATATTTACGTTACACTGCCGCAAGAGAATAATCAAATCGATATTTTAATGGAAAAT
This sequence comes from Enterococcus sp. S183_ASV_20, assembly GCF_018919685.1. Taxonomy (NCBI): domain Bacteria; kingdom Bacillati; phylum Bacillota; class Bacilli; order Lactobacillales; family Enterococcaceae; genus Enterococcus; species Enterococcus sp. S183_ASV_20. Next base: position 192,814 of record NZ_JAHLRI010000001.1, on the reverse strand, counting down.
ATGGGTCGTGTCAATTACGGGCATAAACTATTTGCAGATACTCAGAAAAAAGGGATTCGAACGGGTGTCATGGCAGATTTACATTTTATGACGCAATGGCAACAATATTGTTTACCTATGACAAGCTGTGAACAGGTAGACTATTCAAGAGAATGGCAGCCTGATCAACCAAGCTTTTACCAGTATCATGTGGAGTTAGCAGAAGTGAAAGATACATTTATTGATGTTTCTAAATTTGGCAAAGGAATTGTTTTTGTTAACCAAACCAATCTTGGTCGTTTCTGGAATGTTGGTCCGACGCTTTCCTTATATATTCCCAAAGGATTATTAAAAGAAGGGCAAAATGAGATCGTCATTTTTGAAACGGAAGGAACGTACCAACCAGAAATTCAGTTAGTAAAAGAACCACTATATAAAGAAATGAAAGAGGGATTACAATGAGTATTATTGGCGTAAGAATTGATGGACGTTTGATTCATGGACAAGTGGCAAATTTATGGGCGACAAAATTGAATATTTCCAGAATTATGGTCGTTGATGATGAAGTTGCAGGGAATGCCATTGAAAAAAGTGGCTTGAAATTAGCAACACCAGCTGGCGTGAAACTAAGCGTGTTACCAGTTGAAAAAGCTGCTCAAAATATTTTAGCAGGAAAATACGACTCACAACGTTTATTAATTGTGGTACGGAAACCAGATCGTTTATTAAAACTAGTAGAACTTGGGGTGCCGATTAAAGAAATCAATGTTGGGAACATGTCTCAAACAAACGAAACACGGTCGATTACTAAGTCAATCAATGTGGTCGATCAAGATATTGAGGTTTTTAAAGAGTTAAATGCTAAAGGTGTCCATCTGATTGCTCAAATGGTGCCAAGTGACAAAGCGGAAGACTTTATGAGTTTGATAACAAAATAGGAGGGAACAAAAAATGAATATCTTATGGTGGCAGATCTTATTATTAACATTATACGCAGGATACCAAATTTTAGATGAATTACAAATTTATTCTTCATTAAGTGCGCCAGTGTTTGCAGGTCTTTTTGCAGGATTAGTGATGGGGGATATTAAAGCAGGACTTATTATTGGTGGAAGCATGCAATTAACTGTATTAGGAGTTGGGACTTTCGGGGGTGCCTCCAAAATTGATGCTAACTCAGGCACGATTCTTGCCACAGCATTTTCTGTGTCTTTAGGAATGAACCCTGAACAAGCAATCGCTGCTATTGCAGTACCAGTTGCTAGTTTAATGATTCAATTAGACATTTTGGCTCGTTTTGCGAATACCTACTTTGCACATCGGATTGATAAAATGGTCGAAGATATGAACTACAAAGGAATTGAACGTAACTTCTTAATGGGTGCCTTACCTTGGTCTCTTTCTCGAATGATTCCAGTCTTCTTAGCACTTGCTTTTGGTGGTGGTTTAGTACAAAAAGTTGTATCTGTCCTAAATGGCGATTTGAAATGGTTAGGTGATGGCTTGTCTGTTGCTGGGGCGGTCTTACCAGCGGTCGGTTTTGCAATTTTACTACGTTACTTACCAGTGAAAAAACATTTCCCTTATTTAATTCTTGGTTTTACTGTAACTGCTTTACTAGGAACAATCTTTACAAACATGCAACTTTTAGGAACATCTGTTGCGAGCGTTGTGAAAGACTTCAGTGGTGTATTTAACGCACTACCAATGTTAGCAGTCGCTTTAATTGGTTTCGCTTTAGCCGCAATTAGCTACAAAAATGGTCAAATGATTCCGAGTGGGCCAGCAGCCAAAAAAGAACATGCAGCGAATGATTCAGACGAAGGAGAGATTGAAGATGACGAAATCTAATTATAAATTGACGAAAGAAGATTTTAAACAAATTAATCGCAGAAGCTTGTTTACTTTCCAATTAGGTTGGAACTACGAAAGAATGCAAGGATCAGGTTACTTGTATACGATTTTGCCGCAATTGCGTAAAATTTATGGGGATGATACGCCTGAATTAAAAGAAGTAATGAAAACACACACGCAATTTTTCAATACTTCAAACTTCTTTAATACAATTATTACAGGGATCGATTTGGCCATTGAAGAAAAAGAAGGCATTGCTGGAAAACAAACAGTTTCAGGTTTGAAAACTGGTTTAATGGGACCGTTTGCAGCAATTGGGGATTCAATTTTCGCAGCTTTAATTCCAACTATTTTTGGGGCGCTAGCTGCCAACATGGCGATTAATGGTAACCCAACTGGTATCTTTATCTGGATTGTTGCTCAAATTGCCGTGATGGTCTTCCGTTGGAAACAATTGGAATTTGCGTATCGCGAAGGAATTTCTTTGGTAACAACTATGCAACACCGCTTAACTGCCTTAACAGACGCTGCAACTTTACTAGGGGTCTTCATGGTTGGCGCTTTAGTGGCAACGATGGTTAATGTCAAACTATCATGGGCACCAAGTATTGGGGATGTAACACTTAACATGCAAAATAACTTGGATATGATTTTACCACGTCTACTTCCTGCAGGAATTGTCGGTGGCGTTTATTGGATGCTAGGTAAAAAGAATATGACGTCTACTAAAGCCATTTTTATCGTATTAATTGTCTGTGTCGCATTGTCTGCGTTAGGTGTTATTTCAAAATAAGTAAGACAGGAGAAAATCGATGAGTGAACATTTAGTTTTAGTAAGTCATGGCCGTTTTTGCGAGGAATTGAAAAAAAGTGCGGAGATGATTATGGGACCGCAAGAAACAATTTCCACTGTTGCTTTATTACCAGAAGAAGGTGAAGCTGACTTTTTAGAAAAATTTGAAGCGATTACGGAATCGCTAGAAGATTTTGTTGTCTTTGCTGATCTACTAGGGGGGACACCTTGTAATATTTTATCCAAAAAAATTATGCAAGGTGCTTCGTTTGACTTATATACTGGGATGAATTTACCGATGGTTATCAGCTATGTAAATGCAAGTTTATTAGCGATCGAAGGTGACTATGTTAAGGAATCAGCAGAAAGTATTGTGAAAGTCAACGAATTGCTGCTAAATGTTGCAGTAGATGATGAGGATGAATAATTCTGACTTGTCGTCGTAAGCTATTACAGTTTTTAAGAGAATGATTTAGAGATGGACGTTCCAAAAATAAAAGAATTTATTTTTGGAACGCCCCTTTAATTGTTAATAATGAAAGCGTGTTCAAAAATGTTAGGGGGCTGATTTATCAGATGAAACATGGAAAAATAAAACGATTTAGTACATTGACACTATTGGCAAGCGCAACGATTTTAGTACCATTAAGTACGTCTGCAGAAGAAACAACAAACAGCAGCACTGAAACAAGCTCATCAATGGTGGAACCTACCGCAACAGAAGAAAAATTGTGGCAATCTGATTTTCCAGGAGGGAAAACTGGTGAGTGGCAAGATGTGATTGGTAAAACAAATCGAGAATTAGCAGGAGAGTCATTGGCGATTTCACGAGATGCAGCAGCAGGTAATAATGCCGTATCTTTAAATTTAGATTCCCCTAAATTAGCTGATGGTGAAGTAGAAACAAAGTTTAAATACACTGCTGGAAGCGGTCGAACGGGTGTGATTATACGTGGTAATACCAAAGATAGCTGGGTTTTTGTAGGCTATAACGCGAATGGCAAATGGTTAGTTGAAAGCCCTAATTCGTGGAATGATTCAATTTCTGGGCCAACGTTAAATGAAGATACGAATTATTTGTTGAAAGTACGTTATGTTGGTGAAAAAATTACTATCTGGCTTAACACCACGTTGATTTACGAAGGAGAACCTGTTTTGGCCAATGGAGACAAAATTCCAACAGAAGCCGGACATGTGGGTGTCCGTTTGTGGTACGACAAAAAAATTGTCAATTATGACTATTTTAAAAATGGCCCCGTAGATAGCATTCCAGAAATTGTGCCAGAAGTGACACAAATTGCGCCAGTCAAAGTTTTTACAAAAATTGGTGTCGCACCAAAATTACCGAAACAAGTAAAAGTGACCTATAATACTGGTAAAGAAGCCAATGAAGCAGTCCGTTGGAATGAAATCGATCCTGATGCATATAAAGAACCAGGAACTTTTGAAGTCGACGGTACTTTGGAAAATACAAACATCAAAGCAAAAGCCAGCATTGTTGTTGCTAAAGACAATGAAGCTGAAAAAGGCGACAAAATCTCTTCCGCAGATTTAACAGCCGTGGTTGATCCACAATTTCCACGAATTATTCGCTACGAAGACCCTCAGAGTAATCAAGTGATTTTTAATGGCCAACACGAGAAAATTGACCAAGTAATGATTGATGGCAAAGCATATAAAGCAACTGCTGAAAAACAGAAGAGTGAAGCAAATCAAGCCGTTTATAACGTAGCTGTCCCAGAAATTGGTTTGCGTTTCACAACGACATTGACTGTTTCCGAAGGCCAAGAATTAGCTATGAAACTCTCAGATATTCGTGAAGAAGGAACCAAAATACACACAATTTCAATTCCAAATCAAGGCTTGATTTCTGTCAATAGTACAGATGAAGGGGCGACTTTTGCTGGCGTTGTGATGAATACTGGGACAAATGCAAATAACGGAAATAAAAATGGTGATACTATCCAAGATTTAACTACAACAAGCCAAGAAGAAACGAAAAAATATATGTATGGTTTCTTAAATACGGCGAATTATGCTGCAAGTTTTTGGACGAACGCCTATGGAGACGGCTCTGTCGATGGTAGTGACAACAATCGAATCCATAAACAAACAAAAGAAGCGGCGACTGGTTTTGTAACAACCTTGTCAAGTGGGGCATGGACCTATCGACCATTTGATGCACCGGAAGATTACACAACTGGAGAAACGCCAGAAGTGAAAGTTAAATTCTCAAAAGATAGCAACGACGACAATCGGGTGGATTGGCAAGATGCGGCAATTGGGTTCCGTTCAATTATGAATAACCCAATGGGTGCGGAAAAAGTCCCTGAATTAGTCAACCAACGGATTCCTTTTAACTTTGCTAGTCAGGCGACAAACCCATTCTTAGTGACGTTAGACGAATCAAAACGTATTTACAATTTAACAGATGGATTAGGACAAATGAATTTACTAAAAGGGTATCAAAATGAAGGACATGATTCTGCGCATCCAGATTACGGTGCTATTGGTCAGCGACCTGGTGGGGAACAAGCGTTGAATCAATTAATTGATGAAGGACATAAATTAAATGCCGTTTTCGGTGTGCATATTAATGACACCGAGTCTTACCCAGAAGCAAAAGGATTTAATGAGGAATTAGTTGATCCAACGAAGCGTGGCTGGGATTGGTTAGATCCGTCTTATTTTATTAAACAAAGACCCGATACATTGAGTGGTCGTCGCTATGAGCGCTTTAAAGAATTAAAACAAAAAGCACCGAATCTAGATTATATTTATGTTGATGTTTGGGGCAACCAAGGCGAATCAGGTTGGGCAAGTCGTCAACTAAGTAAAGAAATTAATTCACTCGGTTGGTTTACAACCAATGAATTTCCGAATGCTTTAGAGTATGACTCGGTTTGGAACCATTGGTCTGCAGAAAAAGATTACGGCGGTACAACAACGAAAGGCTTTAACAGTACAATCGTTCGTTTTATTCGGAATCATCAAAAAGACACTTGGATTATTTCCGACAACCCTTTGTTAGGTGGAGCTGAATTTGAAGCCTATGAAGGTTGGGTGGGTAAAACCAATTTTAATACCTATCGCCAAAAAACTTTTGCCATTAATGTCCCAACTAAGTTCTTACAACATTACCAAATTACAAACTGGGAAACTACAACAGCAGCAGATGGTCAAATCTATGGCACAATTAAATTAGCGAACGGTGCTGAAAAAGTGACCGTTACTCAAGCAGATGCTAATTCGCCAAGAAGCATTACGTTAAATGAGACAGAAGTTCTAAAAGGTGATGCGTATCTACTGCCTTGGAATGTCAATGGTCAAGACAAACTATATCACTGGAATCCAAAAGGCGGTACCAGCACTTGGTCATTGGATAAGAAAATGCAAGGAAAAACGAATTTACATTTATATGAATTAACAGATCAAGGGCGTATTGACAAAGGCGCAATTGCCACTACAAATAACCAAGTGACCATCCAAGCCGAGGCTAATACACCGTATGTCATTGCTGAACCTGACAGTATTGAACCGATGACATTTGGAACAGGAACACCATTTAAAGATCCTGGATTTAATGAAGCCAATACCTTAAAAAATAACTGGAAAGTTTTCCGAGGTGATGGAGAGGTTAAAAAAGATGCCAATGGTGATTATGTCTTTAGTTCAGAAAAAGAAAGAACCGAAATCAAACAAGATATCAATCTTCCTAAACCAGGAAAATATAGTTTGTATCTAAACACAGAAACACATGATCGTAAAGCCACAGTAACTGTTAAAATTGGTGGTAAGAAATATACGCGGACAGTGAATAATTCGGTTGCCCAAAACTACATTCAGGCAGATATTAACCATACAAGCAGGAAAAATCCGCAGTATATGCAAAATATGCGAATTGATTTTGAAATCCCAGATAATGCCAAAAAAGGCTCGGTGACATTAGCGGTTGATAAAGGCAATTCCGTTACAAAATTTGATGATTTACGAATTGTTGAGCGTCAAACGGATATCATGAACCCAGACAAACAAACAGTTATTAAGCAAGATTTTGAAGACACACAAGCAGTTGGGTTATATCCGTTTGTTAAAGGCTCAGCTGGTGGTGTAGAAGATCCACGGATTCATTTATCAGAAAGAAATGAACCTTACACACAATATGGTTGGAATGGAAACCTTGTTTCAGATGTATTAGAAGGCAACTGGTCCTTGAAAGCCCATAAACAAGGAGCAGGATTGATGCTTCAAACAATTCCGCAAAATATTAAATTTGAACCGAACAAGAAATATACGGACCAATTTGATTATCAAACTGATGGTGAAAATGTCTTTACTGCTGGGACCATTAATGGGGAGTTGAAAAATAACAATGACTTTAAGCCAGTCGGTGAGTTAACTTCGACAGCAGCAGATGGTCAAACCAAGCATTATGAAGCAGAAATAATTGGGGATGCTTCAGGAAACACTACGTTTGGTATTTTTACAACAGGTGCCGATAAAGATTTCATTATGGATAACTTTACGGTCACAGTGGAATCAAAAAAATAAATTTAGTCTATCTAAGCAACTTGGTCTACAAGTTAAACGTACTTGTAGCCCAAGTTGCTTCTTTTATGAAAAGAAGCAAGGTCTAGTGCCTCATTTTTATACTGCAGAATAAACCGACACATTTTTTAAAGTGTCAGGCTTCTTTGTGTATTTCATCAAGAACGAATGGACAAACTTGCCTTTTGCCACAAATCGTTTACAATTACAATGATAGGCATAATTTATTTAGAGGTGAAGTGATTGAAGAAATACAATGTTGATTGGAATTACTGGGTTGTCCGCTTTTTATTTGTAATGGCGCTGATTGTTGGCTATTTATTAATCACGAATTATCAGCACTTTGTCCATAGTGTTTCGGGTTTATTAGGCATCTTATCCCCATTCATTACTGGGTTTGTGATTGCTTATTTATTGAGTGGAAGTCAGAAAAAAATCGAGGGATTACTAGAAAGAGTTCCTTTACCAGTCGTTAAAAAAGCGAAACACGGCTTGAGCGTACTCCTTTTGTACCTGATTATTTTGTTTATTTTTGTTTTGACATTAAACTATATCGTTCCGCTACTCATTAGTAATTTAGTAGATTTAGCAAACTCTTTACCCACTTTTTATGATCACATGGTTCAGTTTGTAATGAGTTTAGAAGATAAAGGGATTTTAAAAACAGCCGCGATTGAAAAATATTTAAATAGTGTCCTTAAAGATTTGTCGCCAGAACGTTTTTTAAATCAATGGACACAAGCGTTGTTTTCATTAGGAACGTTGACTAAAAATGTTTCATCATTCTTTTTAAATGCATTTTTGACGTTGATTATCTCAATATATGCGCTGGTATTTAAGCAATCTATTTTGACATTTGTTGAAAAGGCTGCCCACAAATTGCTGTCTGAAAAAGTGTACAAGCAAACACAAACTTGGTTAAATACAACGAATAAAATTTTCTATAAATTTATCAGCTGCCAATTTCTTGATGCTTGTATAATTGGCGTTTCATCAACGATTTTGTTAAGTATTTTGAATGTGAAATTTGCTGTGACTTTGGGGATTTTATTAGGTATTTGTAATATGATTCCTTATTTTGGTTCGATTTTTGCGTCAATTGTTGCTGGTGTGATTACGCTTTTCACAGGTGGTGTTACTCAAGCAATTACGGTGTTACTAGTTTTATTAATTTTACAACAAATTGACGGCAATATTATTGGTCCTCGAATTATGGGAGATGCCCTAAATGTCAATCCGATTTTAATTATTGTTTCAATCACGATTGGGGGAGCGTACTTCGGCGTCTTAGGGATGTTTTTAGCAGTTCCTGTTGCTGCAATCATTAAAATTATTGTCTCGGAGTGGCTAAATGAATCAAAAGAAAATGATAAGATTGTAGATTCTATTGAATCCTAAAGTAAAACTTTTCGTCGCGCGTTGACGAAAAGTTTTTTAGTGGAAAAGAAAGTTTAATTATTTGGAATTTTTGATATGCTATACTTAAAGTAAATAAAAAATCAAAATTGAGGTGAATAGATGCAGTTTTTAAAAAAATATGGCGGCTATTTTTTAGTTTTAGGGGTCTTACTTGATTTTTTTACACCTTATTATGTCGGATTCAAAGATCAAGGTTACAATCAATTGACAGAAGTAATTAGCTTATTAGGTGATGTGAATAGTCCAGTTAGGGAAAACTTTAATCGGTTAACTATCATTGCGGGAATGTTGATGTTAGCAAGTTTACCTAGGATATATGCTATTTTTTCCAGAAAAACGAAAAAAGGTGCTTGGTTAGTAGTGGCAATGATTGGCGCTTATGGTTTATTTGATTGTATTTTCAGTGGGCTCTTCAGCGTAGACACTTCAAGCGCTGGCACAGTTGCTGCCGCGCTTCATAACGGAGGATCAGCAGTCGGTTATACAGGCTTTTTGTTGTTATCAGGCGTCTTAACCATTATCTACAGTAAATACGGTTCGCAAAAAAATAAAAACCTTTTTGGCTTTTTGTTTATTTTATGTATGCTTGCAGCCGGCTTATATGGCTTAGCAAGGATTCCACAGTTGCAACAGGTAAAACCATTTAATTATTTAGGCTTATGGCAAAGAGTGAGTTCATTTTGTAATTATCTACCAATGCTGGCACTGTGTTTACAAACTAAAACCAATGACAAATTTGATTGAACATTTGTCATTGGTTTTTTACTAGTTAAAATTGTCTGGTAATAACTTAATTATTGGCTACGGTGACTTCACCAGTAACAGTGGCACCATCTTTTTCTAAGTCAGCAGAATCTTTGTATTCTTGTTTATCAAAAGTAATATTGCCATTAACTTTGGTACCATTTAAAGTAAAGCCATTTGCTTTCACCTCAATATCACCTTTGACAGTCCCGTGAACGATGTTGAAATTTTCAGAAGAAACGATTAGCTTAGGAACCGTGATTTCATATTCAGCAGTTACTTTTTTATTATCATCTTGGGAATAAAGTGCTAATTTACGATAGACATCGTTGGAATCTTTCCCCTTATCATGGAAAGTACCAGCAACTGTTACCTCTTTATCAAAAGTGACATTGTCAGTAGCTGCGACAATCCAATTTCCTTTATCACTTAACGCCATTTCGAGCTCTTCAGGCTTGGCACTAATTGAAGCACCAGAGACTACTTCTGTACTTGAATTAGCTGTTTCTTTGCTACTAGAACTACTATCTGTTTTTTTATCAGATGAACAAGCACTAAGCAACACAAGAGCAGCAGTTGCCGTCAAAACAGTGGTGAGTACTTTAGACATTTTCATGAAAATCCCTCCAAAAAATTTATTTATTTCTTCCTTTATCATAACTGATTCAAAGGGAAATGAGTAATCATACACTCAAAGATTGAGAAGTTTGGCTAATGGGAAATTAGGCTTATTCTCTCAAGAAGGTTCAGGAAATATTCAAAGTAATCATTTCTTTTTCAAATGTTCCTTTTCTGTAGTAAGCTAGTAATAGACAGAATTTAAGGAGGAGATTTTGATGCCTTGGAATATGAATGATTATCCTACATCAATGAAAAATTTAGCACCTTTGATTCGGAAAAAAGCGATAGATATTGGCAATGCGTTGCTTGCGGATGGCTACCCTGATGATCGCGCCATTCCAATTGCGATTAGTCAAGCGGAGAAATGGTATCAAGAGGCAAGTGCAGCAGACAAAAAGGCATTTGAACAAGAAGCAAATCCTACGAAACAAGATTCGCATAAACAGGATAAACATGCGGGAAAATTATTAACGGCGGCTGTCAACGTTAAATATAAAGACGGCCAATGGTTGGTGATTTCAGACAGCGCTGAAAAAGCAAGTAATACATTTACCCACAAACAAGAGGCGATTGAACGAGCCCAAGAAATTGCTCGGAATAAGCAAACAAAGCTGAAAATCTATAAGCAAGATGGTACGTTACAAGAAACCAAAGAGTATACTGAATAATTTTTCGAAACCTTGATATTCCGTTGCAATTCAAGAAACGGTTATCAAGGTTTTTTTGCGAGGGAGAAATGGACAAGTAAGAAAAAATAACAAAAGTTAAGAATGAGAATAAGACTTGCTTTTCTAGTTTTTGGTGGGTACAATTACACTAATTAAGATAAAAAATCAAAATAATTGAGGTGCTACGACAATGGAAAAAGCCAATCTTGATTGGAATAATTTAGGATTTTCTTACATTAAAACGCCCTTTCGTTATATTAGTTATTGGCGAGATGGCAAGTGGGAAGAAGGCACGCTAACAGATAACAATCAGTTAACGATTAGTGAAGGTTCGCCTGCTCTACATTATGGCCAACAATGTTTTGAAGGATTAAAAGCGTATCAATGTGCAGATGGTTCTGTCAATTTGTTTCGTCCAGATGAAAATGCCAAACGGCTACAAAAAAGTTGTGCGCGTCTACTGATGCCACAAGTGCCAGTAGAAACCTTTGTTTCTGCATGCCAAGAAGTGGTGAAAGCCAACCTTGCTTATTTACCGCCATATGGAACGGGCGGTACGTTGTATCTTCGCCCTTATATGATTGGTGTCGGCGATAATATTGGCGTAGCACCTGCCAAAGAATACATTTTTTCTATTTTTTGCGTGCCGGTTGGTTCGTATTTTAAAAATGGTTTAGCACCAACCAACTTTATCGTTTCTGAATATGATCGAGCAGCGGGTCGAGGAACTGGGGCAGCTAAAGTGGGGGGCAATTATGCAGCTAGTCTTTTACCAGGTGCAGAAGCACATGAGAAAGAATTTAGTGATTGCATTTATTTAGATCCGTATACGCATACGAAAATTGAAGAAGTTGGTGCAGCCAATTTCTTTGGCATAACCAAAGATGGTACTTTTATTACGCCGAAATCAGCGTCTATTTTGCCAAGTATTACTAAATATTCATTATTGACGCTAGCAAAAGAACGTTTAGGGATGACGGCGCTTGAAGGAGACGTTTACATTGATCGATTAGCGGACTTCTCCGAAGCGGGTGCTTGTGGCACAGCGGCGATTATTTCTCCTATTGGTGGGATTCAAAACGGCACAGATTTCCATGTATTTTATAGTGAAACGGAAGTTGGACCAGTGACTAAGCAACTATATGATGAACTGGTTGGCATACAGTTTGGTGACAAAGAAGCGCCAGAAGGCTGGATTGTAAAAGTTTAAAGAGACAAAAGAGAGAGAATTCATGCTCTCTTTTTTTGTGTAGAATATTCAGAATTTTCTATAAAAAGATTGACTTTGATTCTATTTAAAGGAATAATGGAAGATACAAGATTTAAAAAAGGAGGGGAAGCTATTGCTTATTAAATCAGCAGAATCAGAAGAAATGACGATTTTTTTTGATAAAGAAAACCAACCAAATGCACAAGTTCAAATGGGCATTATTACATTACAACCTGGTGAAAAACGGCCTTTAGCTGGATATGCTCGCCATGAACAGGATGAATATTCTTATGTGATTTCTGGCGAAGCACATACGATTTTAGAAGATGGTCAAGACTTAGTTGGAAAAGCTGGACAAGCCCAATTAATTGAAGCTGGTGAGGGGCACATTAATTATAATAATGGGTTGGAGCCAGCGGTCGTTGTCTGGATGCTTGTGGAAAGGACAAAATAAAAGGGGAGCTGTCTTTCTGTAAGTAAGAGCATAAAAAAATGAAGAGTTATAGGAGAAAGAAGATGAAAAAGTATTTAAAAATCACAATGGTTTGTATTTTATTGGTAGGATTTTTAGCTGGGTGTACCAATAAAAATGAAAATAAAAAGAAACAGAAAAATACCAAAGAAGCCGTTCAACTGATGTCACCCTCGGAATTAACAACGCTCAACACCTCTGTATTATTGGATTTTCCAGATGCTATTGTCCAAACTGCAGCGTTTGAAGGGTTATATAGTTTAGATGAACAAGACCAATTGGTACCAGCCGTAGCAAAAGCATTGCCGATGATTTCAGAAGATGGAAAAACCTACACGATTTCTTTGAGAAAAGAAGCGGTTTGGAGTAACGATGATCCTGTCACAGCACATGATTTTGAATATGCTTGGAAAAAAATGATTGATCCTAAAAACGGCTTTGTTTATAGCTTCCTCATCGTTGAAACAATTCAAAATGGTGCAGAAATCTCAGCGGGGAAATTAGCACCCAATGAACTAGGTGTCACAGCTGTGGATGATTATACATTAAAGGTGACGCTCAAAGAGCCAAAACCGTACTTTACGTCCTTGTTAGCTTTTCCGACATTTTTCCCGCAAAATCAAAAAGTAGTCGAACAATTTGGTGCGGACTATGGAACTGCTAGTGATAAAGTCGTCTATAATGGTCCGTTCGTGGTAAAAGATTGGCAGCAAACAAAGATGGACTGGCAACTAGCAAAAAATAATCGCTATTGGGATCACCAGAACGTGCGCTCAGACATTATCAATTATACAGTTATCAAAGAAACATCTACCGCATTGAATCTTTTTGAAGATGGACAATTAGATGTGGCTACACTAAGTGGTGAACTGGCGCAACAGAATAAAAATAATACGTTGTATCATTCGTATCCAACAGCGACAATGAACTATTTGCGCTTAAATCAAAAACGGAAAGGGCAAGCAACGCCGCTTGCAAACGAAAACCTGCGTAAAGCATTGGCTTTAGGAATAGATAAAGAAAATCTAGTCAATAATATTATTGCAGATGGTTCTAAAGCGCTACATGGTGCGATTACGGAAGGCTTTGTGGCGAATCCCACAACGGGTCTCGATTTTCGTCAAGAAGCAGGTAATTTAATGGTTTATAACAAAGAAAAAGCGCAAAGTTATTGGAAAAAAGCACAAGCAGAATTAGGAGAAAAGGTTAACGTTGAATTGATGGTAACAGATGATGGTTCTTACAAAAAAATTGGTGAAAGTTTGCAAGGCTCGCTACAAGAATTGTTTCCTGGTTTGACAATAGAGCTAACCGCATTGCCGACTGAAGCTGCATTGAACTTTGGGCGAGAAAGTGACTATGATTTATTCTTAATTTACTGGACACCAGACTATCAAGACCCTATTTCTACCCTGATGACTTTATACAAGGGCAATGATCGCAATTATCAGAACCCTGTCTATGACAAATTATTAGATGAAGCAGCCACAACCTATGCCTTAGAGCCAGAAAAAAGATGGGCGACACTGATTGCAGCTGAAAAAGAAGTGATTGAAACGACTGCTGGCATGATTCCACTTAGCCAAAATGAACAAACAGTCCTGCAAAATGATAAAGTCAAAGGCTTGAATTTTCATACCTTTGGCGCTCCATTAACGTTAAAAAATGTTTATAAGGAAAAATAAAAAGAGAGCCTGGGCTGAAAATCGCTTTTGATTTTCGGCCCAGGCTTAAATCCTGCTTTTTAACCCAAAATTTGTCACCATTTAGCCTTTTCGGGTTTTATCTCGAACGCTTCTGTTCTAATAGTTCAGAATCAGGTGCAGTGTGGGGCTGGGCATATTTTTTCATATATGTCGGCAAGGCTTGACTAATCTTCGTTGGTAAAACAACATAGTCAGTTTTGGCCAAATCATCTCCAATGAGACTGTGTAAGTAGACGGCGCCAGCAATGGTTTCAATTGTCGGCTTAAACTGAGCTAAAAAACCAGCAATGATGCCAGCCAAGGTATCCCCAGTTCCGCCAGTAGCCATCCCAGGGTTGCCACCTGTATTTTGAAAAGGTTCTCCTGCGTGGAAAATTGTGGTGCGATGACTTTTTAAAACAATCGTACTGCCTAATTTTGCTTGTTGGCGCTGGTTATTTGCCAGTGTTTGTTGCTCGATAGGTAAGTGACTCAAACGTTGCCATTCCATTTGATGAGGTGTGAAAACAACTTTTTCAGGATAGGTAAGGGAAAAATTGCCTTGGCTAAACAGGGTAATTGCTGAGCCATCGATAATTAACCATTGTTGTTTTTGATGTTGGGCGAGTACCATCTTTAATATTTGTTGTGCAGTAGCATCTAAGCCTAAACCTGGACCAATTAAAATAACATCCGCTTGCTCTACGACGTTCGTCAGAAGGACTGTTTCTTCAAAGCCCACGACCATCGCTTCTGGGCATCTTGCATGTAAAGGCCCGTGATTTTTAACATCAGTAATCACAGTGGTGAGACCAGCGCCACTATTGATACACGCTTCGGTACTCATGATGATGGCTCCGCCATATTGTCGGTTTCCTCCGATTAATACAACACGCCCAAAATTACTTTTATAAGAGTCAGAGGGGCGTTGAGTGATGACTTCCTCTAAAATGTCCTTGCTTAAATAGCGCATTCTATCACTCCTTTTCTTGGGATTTCTTTGTTCTCAGTATACTACAAGAGCCCCGAAAAAATCAGTTTATTTAATGTTAAAAGTTACTCTATTGAAGGCAATGAGGTGTATAATAAGGACCAGATAAATGAGTTAGGAGAGTGAAACAGATGGAAGAGAAAAAAACATTTTATATGAGTGGCTACGTAGGAATTGCGAGCTTATTAGTTATTTTAATTGCGGGAATTGGTTTATTTATTTATGGAGCGAGTCATACCAATGGTGTTCTTGTTGTTTTAGGTATTATTTTGTTAGTTGGGGCTATTTTATTTTTAAGTTCCTTAACCATTGTTAGTCCCAACCAGGCGAAAGCTATTTTATTTTTTGGTCGCTACTTAGGTACGATTAAAGAAAATGGGTTGTTTATTACCATTCCATTTACGCAAAAAATGAACATTTCTTTGAAAGTGCGAAATTTCAATAGTTCTCTATTAAAAGTCAATGACTCTGACGGGAATCCAATCGAAATCTCTGCGGTCATCGTTTTTCGGGTAGTCGATACAGCTAAGGCGTTATTTAATGTCGATTATTATCAAGACTTTGTGGAAATTCAAAGTGAAACGGCAATCCGGCATGTAGCAACACAATATCCTTATGACACTTTTTCAGATAATGATGTAACTCTGCGAGGAAATACCGAACAAATTTCCGAGGAGTTAACCAAAGAATTGCAAGAACGCTTAGCAGTGGCTGGTGTAGAGGTTATCGAAACACGGTTGAATCATTTAGCTTATGCAACTGAAATAGCTAGCTCCATGTTGCAAAGACAGCAAGCAAAAGCAATCTTAGCGGCTCGACAAACAATTGTTGAAGGTGCGGTAAGCATGACACAAATGGCCTTAGAACAGATTGAAGAAGGGCAAGAAATTAATTTTACCGATGAACGAAAAGTACAACTTATTAATAATTTACTAGTCTCAATCATTACTGATAAGGGCACACAACCAGTTATTAATACAGGCGACGTTTCTTCTTAAAGAGGAAGCAACGCTAAAAATAGCAAAAAAGAGTCATCTTTCCGATGACTCTTTTTTGATAAACACGAACATTATATAATTTTAATCTATAATATTTCGGTTTTTCTTTGACATCTCTTTTTCTCATTGTTAGAATAACAGTGAAAAAAGGCGGAAGGAGTTATTACATTCATGAAACCATTAGTCGCTGTGATTATGGGAAGTACCTCAGACTGGGCAACGATGAAAGCTGCTTGTCTTGTGTTGGAAGAGTTGAAAATTCCTTATGAAAAACGAGTGATATCAGCACATAGGACCCCTGACTTGATGTTTCGTTTTGCAGAGGAATCACGAACAAAAGGATTGAAGGTTATTATCGCTGGCGCTGGTGGAGCGGCCCATTTACCAGGGATGGTAGCTGCAAAGACAACCTTACCTGTCATTGGTGTTCCAGTTAAAACACGAACGTTAAACGGTATTGATTCACTGTTGTCTATTGTGCAGATGCCAGGGGGAGTTCCTGTAGCAACAACTGCGATTGGCTCAGCAGGTGCTACCAATGCTGGGTTATTAGCTGCAGAAATACTAAGTATTGATGATTTACAGTTAGCAGAAAGAATCCAAGCAAGACGACAATCATTGGAAAAAGCGGTTATGGAAAGTGGGGAACAACTTGAATAAACCTTTAAAAGTAGGAGCAACTATTGGCATTATAGGTGGGGGACAGTTAGGGCGAATGCTAGTCATGAGTGGTAAAAAAATGGGTTTCCAAATGATTGTGTTGGACCCAACGCTCAATAGTCCAGCTGGTCAAGTAGCTGACCGTCAAATTGTGGCAGCCTTTGATCAGATATCTGCTTTAACTGAACTAGCAGAGTTAAGCGATGTGATCACCTATGAATTTGAAAATATTGAAGTGGCCTCCCTAGAAAAGGCCATTCCACTAGAAAAGTTGCCACAAGGAACAGAATTGTTAAAAATTACTCAAAATCGATTGCTTGAAAAAACGTTTCTTCAATCGATTGGCTGTAAGATTGCCCCTTTTGCGGAAGTAAAAAGCCAGAAAGAGCTGCCACAAGCAATAGAAAAGATTGGTTTTCCATGTGTCTTAAAAACTATTCAAGGTGGATACGATGGAAAAGGACAAGTCGTCTTAAAATGCGAAGAGGATTTCTCCCAAGCGACTAAATTATTAGCTAACGCCACTTGTGAATTAGAAAAGTGGGTGCCTTTCACTAAAGAACTTTCAATCATCGTTGCAGGGAATAAGCATGGTTACCAAAGCTTTCCTGTATCTGAAAACATTCATCGAAAGAATATCTTGCATGAATCAATTGTGCCAGCACGAATTTCTGAGAATGTGCAACAAAAAGCAGCGGAATTGGCGCAATACATTGCTGAGGAATTAAATCTATCTGGGGTTTTAGCTATCGAAATGTTTTTAACGGATTCAGAAGAGTTGTACGTCAATGAATTAGCGCCACGGCCTCATAACTCAGGTCATTACTCTATTGAAGCTTGCTCATTTAGTCAATTTGATGCGCATATTCGAGGGATTAGCAATTGGGGCATTGGGTTACCCCAATTACTTCAATCAGTGGTTATGGTGAATCTCTTAGGCGAACACTTAGAAAAAAGCTACCAGTTATGCACGTCAAAACCCACTTGGCAAGTCCATTACTATGGAAAAGCCGAATCAAAAGTTGGCAGAAAAATGGGCCACGTCACCATTACAACACCTTGCTTATCAGAAACGTTAAAGGAAATTGAGACTGTTGGTATTTGGAACGTAACTTAATAAATGCTTGCTCCAAGCAAGTTTTTTATTTTTACATTCGACAAACACGAACGATTATTGTTTTTTTGTAACTAATGTAAGTTTTTGTCTGATGTGAATCAGCTGAGTTAGAAAGAATAGGGTTCATGAAGCTAACGAGAAGAGGGAAAGAATGGAAAAGAAAGCACTTGTGTATACAGGAAAAGCGAAGAAGTTGTATCAAACAGAAAATGCTGCGGTTCTTTTTGTGGAATATCTTGATCAAGCAACAGCTTTAAACGGTCAAAAAAAAGACAAAGTTCTTGGGAAAGGCGCTTTAAATAATCAAATCACTAGTCTAATTTTTGAACATTTACAGCAACAGAAGATTCCCAATCATTTTATCAAAAAAGTATCTGAACACGAACAATTAATTCAGGTCGTAGAAATGATTCCTTTGGAAGTTGTCGTACGTAATTATGCGGCAGGAAGTTTTTCAAAGCGTTTAGCGATTGAAGAGGGCACTAAATTAGTGACGCCCATTATTGAATTTTATTACAAAGAAGATCGTCTGGATGATCCTTTTATTAACGAAGACCATATTCAATTTCTAAAAGTAGCCACTCCTGCTGAAATTGTGGAGATTAAAGCATTGGCTTTACAAATTAATCAGGCGCTTAGTCAACTCTTTCAACGCCTCAATATTTGTTTGATCGATTTTAAAATCGAGATTGGTCGGACGAAGGCCAATCAATTGTTACTGGCAGATGAAATTTCTCCAGACACCTGTCGTCTATGGGATTTAAACACAAACGAACATCTGGATAAAGATGTTTATCGCCGTGAATTAGGAGAAATAGTTCCTGTATATGAAGAAGTTTTACAACGTTTACTAACAGCTAATTGAGGAGGAAGCGCGTATGTATTTTGTCAAAGTCTATGTTACGTATAAAGAATCAATTTTGGATCCCCAAGGTGAAGCGGTTAAGGAAGCAGTCCATCGGCTTGGTTTTACAGAAGTAGCCGAAATCCGTGTCGGTAAGTATTTTGAAATGCACGTCCAGCAGACAGAAGCAATTGAAGAGAAAATTGAACAAATTTGTGATCAACTATTAGCCAATGTAAATATGGAATCCTATCGTTTTGAAATTTTATCTTTGGAGGAAATTTAAATGAAATTGGCAGTGATTGTTTTTCCAGGATCCAATTGTGATGCAGACTTATTGTGGGCTGTCAAAGAGGTGATGGGCATCGATGCAGAATTTGTCCGACACGATGCCACTTCTTTAGCAAAATTTGATGGCGTATTGTTGCCTGGTGGTTTTTCTTATGGCGATTACTTACGTTGTGGTGCAATTGCTCGGTTTTCGCCAATTATCAATGAAGTGATTCGCTTTGCTACAGAAGGCAAAATGGTTTTTGGTACTTGTAATGGCTTTCAAATTTTAACAGAAATTGGCTTACTTCCTGGCACGTTGTTAAGAAATGATTCGCTTCGTTTTATTTGTAAAAGTGTCCCATTGAAAGTGAATACGCACACAAAGTTTACAAGTGAGTATCCTGAAAATGTTTCGATACATTTACCAGTAGCGCATGGCGAAGGGAATTACTATTGTGATGAAAAAACGTTGAAGGAGCTGAAAGAAAAGAACCAAATTGTTTTTACGTATCAAGAAAAGGTGAACGGTAGTCTTGCGAATATTGCTGGTATTTGTAATGAACAGGGCAATGTTCTAGGAATGATGCCTCATCCGGAACGAGCGATGGAAGAATTGTTAGGTTCAACAGATGGACGCAGCTTTTTTGCTTCAATCATTAAAAACTTTGGAAAGGAATTAAGCCAATGATGAATGAACCAACACCAAAAGAAATCAAGGAAACACGGTTGTATGCAGAATGGGGACTAACAGATGAAGAATATCATCAGATTGAGACCATTTTGCAAAGAGAACCTAATTATACAGAAACTGGCTTATTCTCCGTGATGTGGAGTGAACATTGCTCTTACAAAAATTCCAAGCCCGTTTTAAAAAAGTTTCCGACGGAAGGGCCACAAGTGCTTCAAGGCCCTGGTGAAGGAGCTGGGATTGTCGATATTGGTGACGGATTAGCTGTTGTTTTTAAAGCAGAGAGCCATAATCATCCTTCTGCAGTAGAACCTTACGAAGGAGCAGCTACAGGCGTTGGTGGAATTATTCGCGATATTTTCAGTATGGGGGCGCGGCCGATTGCTTTACTGGATTCGCTAAGATTTGGCGAACTGACGGATGCACGAACACGTTATTTGTTTCAAGAAGTTGTGGCGGGGATTAGCGGTTATGGAAATTGTATTGGTATTCCAACCGTTGGCGGCGAAATTGCTTTTGAGCCATGTTATCAAGGAAACCCACTTGTTAATGCTATGTGTGTGGGATTGATTCGTCATGATGAGATTCAAAAAGGCCAAGCAAAAGGCGTCGGAAATAGCATTCTTTACGTAGGTGCGAAAACAGGACGAGATGGAATTCATGGTGCGACCTTTGCTTCAGAAGAATTTAGTGAAGGTGAAGAACAGCAACGATCTGCGGTACAAGTAGGTGATCCGTTTATGGAAAAATTATTATTGGAAGCTTGTCTTGATTTAATCAAAAATCATCAAGATATTTTAATCGGCATCCAAGATATGGGGGCGGCTGGCTTGGTTTCTTCAAGTGCTGAAATGGCATCAAAAGCAGGTTCAGGCTTGATTCTAGAGCTAGATAAAGTTCCGCAGAGAGAGACGCAGATGAGCCCCTATGAAATGCTCTTGTCTGAGTCCCAAGAACGGATGTTAATCTGTGTGGAAAAAGGAGCAGAACAGCAAGTTTGTGAATTGTTTCAAACGTATGACTTAGAAGCGGTAGCGATTGGCTCCGTAACAGATGATGGACAGTATCGTGTCTTTCACGGTGGCAAAATAGTCGCAGATGTACCAGTAGATGCTTTGGCAGAAGAAGCCCCTGTCTACCAGAAAGCCTATCAAGAACCAGAGCGGATGCGTGCTTTTAAAAAATTAGCGCCCTTCATTCCAGAAATTACGAATAGTACGGAATTATTAAAACGCCTATTGCAACAGCCAACGATTGCATCGAAAAAATCAGTTTACGAAACCTATGATAGTCAAGTACAAACGAATACAGTGGTGCAACCAGGAAGTGATGCAGCTGTTTTAAGAGTGCGGGGCACCAATAAAGCCTTAGCGATGACGACAGATTGTAATAGCCGTTATTTGTATTTAAATCCTGAAATTGGTGGGCAAATTGCGGTTGCAGAAGCAGCCCGTAATATTGTAGCGAGTGGAGCACAACCTTTGGCTATCACTGATTGCTTGAATTATGGTTCCCCAGATAAACCAGAAAGTTTTTGGGAATTATGGACGTCGGCGGATGGAATCGCCGCCGCCTGCCGTCAGCTAGGAACACCCGTGATTTCAGGGAACGTCTCTCTTTACAATGAAACAGATGGTCAAGCCATTTATCCAACGCCAATGATTGGCATGGTGGGAGTGATTGAAGATGTTTCACAAATTACCACACAAGCGTTTAAACAAGTTGATGACTTAATTTATCTCATCGGTGAAACCCACGCAGATTTTAACGGCTCAGAAATTCAAAAAATACAACTGGGTCGAATTGAAGGGCAATTACGCTCATTTGATTTAAAAGAGGAAAAAGCAAACCAAGAATTAGTTTTAAAAGCAATTCAAGTAGGCCTAGTTGCTAGCGCGCATGATTGCGCTGAAGGTGGCGTTGCCGTTGCTTTAGCCGAGTCGGCTTTTGCTAACGAACTGGGGTTACAGGTGACACTGCCATTAAAAAAAGAATATCTATTTGCGGAGACGCAATCCCGTTTTATTCTTTCAGTTAGTCCCCAGCATCAAGAAGCATTTGAAACACTTATCGGAAGAAAAGCTCAACATATTGGGAAAGTGACTGAAACTGGTTTGGTCATTCATGCGTTAGATGATGTGATCAATTGCTCAACAAAAGAAGCCAAAGCCTTATGGGAGGATGCGATTCCATGTCTTATGAAGCAAAAAGCTTAAATGAAGAGTGTGGTATTTTCGGTATTTGGGGTCATCCTGATGCGGCACAAGTGACCTATTTTGGCTTACACAGCTTGCAGCATCGAGGCCAAGAAGGCGCGGGAATTGTGGCGAACAATTCTGGGAAATTAGATGGCCACCGTGATTTAGGTTTATTAGCAGAAGTATTCCAAAAGCAAGAACAACTGAATGCGTTAGAAGGAACGGCGGCTATTGGTCATGTACGCTATGCAACCGCTGGTACGGGTAGCGTGGATAATATTCAGCCATTTTTATTTAAATTTTATGATAGTCAAATTGGGTTAGCACACAATGGCAATTTGACAAATGCCAAACGTTTACGAAAACAACTAGAAAGAGAAGGCGCTATTTTTCATTCCAATTCAGACACTGAAATTTTAATGCACTTGATTCGAAAAAGCACTGCTGCCTCGTTTCTCGATAAATTAAAAGAGAGCTTGAATTTGGTTAAGGGTGGCTTTGCTTATCTTTTATTAACAGAAACGATGATGATTGCTGCACTGGATCCCAACGGCTTTCGCCCTCTCTCCATCGGACAAATGAACAATGGGGCGTACGTTGTGGCATCCGAAACGTGTGCATTAGAAACAGTTGGGGCTCGCTTTATTCAAGATGTGGCGCCTGGTGAAGTAGTCATCATTTCTGATGAAGGCTTGAAAATAGAGGTTTTCACTACGGAAGTCCAACCGGCAATTTGTGCAATGGAATATATTTATTTTGCACGACCAGATTCAAATATTGCCGGAGTTAATGTGCATACAGCTCGTAAAAGAATGGGGAAGAACTTGGCAATCGAAAGTCCAGTCGCAGCTGATATGGTAATTGGTGTACCGAACTCGTCATTGTCTGCAGCTAGCGGCTATGCAGAAGAAGCACAGATACCTTACGAACTAGGTTTAGTAAAAAATCAATATGTCGCTCGAACATTCATCCAGCCGACACAAGAATTAAGAGAACAAGGTGTCCGTATGAAACTATCGGCAGTTCGTGGCGTGGTCAAAGGAAAAAAAGTCATTTTAGTAGATGATTCGATTGTTCGCGGGACCACTATTCGGCGCATTATTCATTTATTAAAAGAAGCAGAAGCGCAAGAAGTTCATGTCAGAATTGCTTCACCACCATTAAAATATCCGTGTTTTTATGGCATTGATATACAGACGCGGGACGAACTAATTGCGGCAAACTATTCAATTGAAGAAATCAAAGAGCAGATTGGCGCAGATTCGCTGGCTTTTTTGAGTGAAGCAGGGCTGATTGATGGGATTCAATTAAATTATGATGCTCCTTATTCTGGGCTGTGTATGGCTTACTTTAATGGAGACTATCCAACGCCTTTGTATGATTATGAAGAACAATATCAAGCATCCTTGAAAAAAGAAACTAGGAGGAATTGACATGGAAAATGCCTATTCAAAAGCTGGTGTAAATGTTGAGGCGGGATACGAAGTAGTAGAACGAATTCAAAAGCATAGCCAAAAAACACAACGGACGGGAACGTTGGGCATGCTTGGTGGTTTTGGTGGTTGTTTTGATTTAAGTAGTTACAAGCTTAAAGAACCAGTTTTGGTATCAGGAACGGATGGCGTAGGCACAAAGTTACTCTTGGCAATTGAAGAACAGAAACACGAGACAATCGGAATTGATTGTGTAGCAATGTGTGTCAATGATGTCGTCGCACAAGGCGCCGAACCGTTATATTTTTTAGATTATTTAGCGTTAGGGACCGTTAATCCAGCTAAAGTTGAAGCAATTGTTGCGGGTGTTGCGGCTGGCTGTTGTGAGGCGAATGCAGCCTTAATTGGGGGCGAAACAGCTGAAATGCCTGATATGTATGAAGCAGATGCTTATGACGTGGCTGGTTTTGCCGTGGGTATTGCTGAGAAAAGTCAACTCTTGACTCCAAGTAACGTAAAAGAAGGCGATTTCTTGATTGGTCTTCCTTCAAGTGGTCTTCATTCTAATGGTTACTCTTTAGTAAGAAATATTTTTTTTAAGAAACATTCGTTTAAAACAACGGACAAGCTTCCAGAATTGGCACCCAAAACGTTAGGGGAAGAATTATTAACACCAACAAAAATTTATGTGAAGGAATTATTGCCATTGTTAAAAGCAGGACTCGTGCATGGGGCTGCGCATATTACTGGCGGCGGGTTTTTAGAAAATCTACCAAGAATGTTTTCTTCCGCATTAGCTGCAGAGATTCAATTAAATAGTTGGCCAGTGCTACCAATTTTTAAATTGATTCAAAAATACGGTGAAATTCCACCTGAAGAAATGTATGAAATTTTCAATATGGGCTTAGGGATGATTTTAGCGGTGAGTCCAGAGCATGTTGAAAAAGTTCAGGAGCTTTTGCCAGAAGCTTTTGAAATTGGTCGTTTGGTACCTAGGAAAACGAAAGCCGTTATTTTTAAGGAAGCCTTATGAAGATAGCTGTTTTTGCATCTGGCAATGGTAGCAATTTTGAGGCGATTGCTGCAGCTTTTTCCCAAAAAAAAATCGCAGGGCATTTGAGCTTAGTCTTTTGTGACCAGCCTGAAGCCTATGTATTGACCCGTGCCCAAAAACGCAAGATTCCCGTTGTTTGCTTTTCGCCATCTGATTTTTCATCTCGTGGGCAATATGAGGAACAAGTATTGAAACATTTAAAAGAGCATCAGATCGATTTAATCGTGTTAGCTGGTTATTTGAGAATTATCGGCAAGACTTTACTGGAGGCTTATCCAAAGAGAATCGTCAATATTCATCCTTCTCTGTTACCTAGTTTTCCAGGTCTTCACGGAATTGAAGAAGCATTTCATTATGGAGTGAAAATAACAGGAATCACTATCCATTATGTTGACTCTGGGGTTGATACAGGACCGATTATTTTCCAAACAACCACCAAGATTGATACCGAAGATACAGTGGACACATTAGCAGAGAAAATTCATGCTCTTGAGCACGAATGGTACCCAAAAATAATTTCACAAATTGTAAAGGAGACAATGAAATGACCAAAAGAGCATTGATTAGCGTTTCAGACAAAACAGGAGTGACAACATTTGCAGCAGGCTTAGTTGCAAATGGCTTTGAAATTATCTCCACTGGGGGAACAAGGACTGTCTTGGAAGAAGCGGGGGTACCGACACTTGCTATTGACGACATCACTGGCTTTCCAGAAATGTTAGATGGCCGTGTCAAAACGTTACATCCGAATATCCATGGCGGACTTTTGGCAAAAAGGGGAAACCAAGCGCATCAAAAAGCACTGACTGAACAAGGCATTCACTTTATTGACCTTGTAGTAGTGAATCTTTATCCATTTAAAGAAACAATTTTAAAACCAGCGATCTCTGAAGCAGAAGCGATTGAAATGATTGATATTGGCGGTCCTAGCATGTTACGTTCAGCGGCAAAAAATTATCAAGACGTAACAGCAGTGGTTGATCCTAGTGATTATGAACAGGTATTAAGTGAAATTAGCAGCACTGGAACTAGCCAGTTAGCCACTAGAAAAAGATTAGCAGCAAAAGTCTTTCGTCATACCGCTGCTTATGACGCGCTTATCGCTGACTATTTAACGACGCAAGTGGGTGAAACTGAACCAGAGAAACAGACGCTTACTTATGAACGTAAGCAAACATTGCGTTATGGCGAAAATAGCCATCAACAAGCCACCTTTTATCAATCCGTTGTACCTGTATCATTATCCATTGCTTCCGCTCGACAACTTCATGGCAAAGAACTGTCATATAACAATATTCGAGATGCTGATGCAGCACTCCGGATTGCTAGCGAGTTTACAGAACCTACGGTCGTCGCTGTTAAACATATGAACCCATGTGGAATTGGAACAGGAAAAACGATTTTGGCAGCCTATCGTCAGGCATTTGAAGCAGATCCAGTTTCAATTTTTGGTGGCATTGTTGTTTTGAATCGTCCAGTGGACCAAGCGACTGCGGCTGAAATGCATCAAATCTTTTTAGAGATAATTATTGCGCCTAGTTTTGAGGAAGAAGCTTTGGCACTGTTATCTCAGAAAAAGAATCTTCGTTTGTTAACGTTAGATTTTCATGCTCAAGAAAAAAAAGCGGTGGAATTAGTTTCTGTTATGGGCGGGTTATTAATTCAAGAACAGGATACAGTTGTTGAAAATGACCAAGCATGGCAAGTTGTTACAGAGCGCCAACCCACACCAGCCGAAAGAGACGCATTGAACTTTGCTTGGAAAGCAGTCAAGCATGTAAAATCAAACGCTATTGTTTTAGCCAATGAAAGCCAAACGGTGGGGATTGGCGCTGGTCAAATGAATCGAATTGGTTCAGTAAAAATTGCAGTTGATCAAGCCCAAGCAGCTGGAAAATTACAAGGGGCCGTCTTAGCAAGTGATGCCTTTTTCCCCATGGCAGATAGCGTGGAATATGCTGCACAACATGGCATTCAAGCAATTATTCAGCCAGGCGGGAGCATTAAAGACCAAGCATCAATCGATCTAGCGAATCATTATGGTATTGCGATGATTTTTACTGGGACTCGTCATTTCAAACATTAATTTTTAAAGGAGAAACCGATGAATATATTAGTGATTGGGCGTGGTGGTCGTGAACATGCAATCGCCAAAAAATTACAGCAAGAAGACAAAGTCAAGACTGTTTATTGTGCACCAGGTAATCCTGGTATGAGTGGTGATAATATTCGGACTGTACCTATCGGTGAAGAGCAGCAAACGGAACTAATTCAATTTGCGAAGGATAATCAGATTGATTGGACATTCGTCGGACCGGAAACGCCATTAATTGAAGGAATTGTAGATGCCTTTCAAGCAGCGGGATTACTGATTTTTGGCCCGACGAAAGCAGCTGCAATAATTGAAGGTTCAAAAAGTTTTGCGAAAGATTTTATGCAAAAATACCAGATTCCAACGGCGGAATATCGGGTCTTTCGACGTTTGGCACCTGCCTTAGAATATATTGAACAGCAAGGAGTACCAATTGTTATTAAGGCAGATGGTTTGGCAGCTGGAAAAGGAGTAGTAGTTGCCGAAACAAAAGCAGCCGCAAAACGGGCGCTAGTTGCGATGATGGAGGACCAACAATTTGGAGCAAGCGGTCAAACGGTTGTAATCGAAGAATTTTTGCAAGGAGAAGAATTTTCCTTAATGGCTTTTGTTTCTAATGAGAAGGTATATCCGATGGTGATTGCTCAAGATCATAAGCGGATTTTCGATGGGGATGCTGGTCCGAATACAGGGGGGATGGGCGCTTATACACCAGTGCCTCAGGTCCCAGAAGAAGCGGTTCAGCAAGCCATTAGCCAAGTCCTGAAACCGACTGCTAAAGGAATGGTGGCTGAAAAACGTCCGTTTCAAGGGATTTTATATGCTGGTTTAATCCAAACAGCAACTGGCCCCAAGGTTATTGAATTTAATGCTCGATTTGGGGATCCAGAAACACAAGTTGTGTTGGCACGTTTAGAGAGTCCCCTTTCAGAAATAATTTCTTCATTGCTGGTGAAAGAGCAACCAACGATTGCATGGAATGAGTTAGCGAGTGTTGGTGTTGTTGTAGCAGCAGAAGGCTATCCTAATCAATATAAGACAAATCTACCATTGCCAGAAATGTCTGGTGCAACCATCTATTATGCAGGGGTAACTCGTTCAGAACAGGCTCTGGTTTCGGCTGGCGGACGAATCTTTTTAGCAGAAGCAACTGCTTCGACTCTTGAAGAAGCCCGCAAAAAAGTTTATCAAACATTGGATAATTACTCATTTCCTGGAATGTACTACCGAAAAGATATAGGTGTGAAAGGCTTGATTTAGGATTTTCAAAAACAGAGGCAAGGACATTTAATCGAATGTTTCCTTGTCTTTTTTTTATTGCAAATTCAGATAGGGAGGCATAAACTGAAAGTATATCCATCATTAAACTAAAGGAGAAAGCTAAGATAATGAGAAACAAGCAGATTGAAAAAGTTAGTCAGGGGTTGTTTATTGTTACAAGTGTCTTGGCAGTCTGTTTACTGTTATTAAGTGCGGTGGTTTATCCTGATTTACCAGCTCATGTGCCCATTCATGTGAATTTTTGGGGCGAGGGGAATTCGTTTGGCCCAAGATCTAGTATATTTATGTGGCCAGCGGTCCTGTTTGGCTTGAGTATTTATCAACGAAGTTATCAATCAGTACAACCATATGGCAGATGGCTGAAGGTATTATTAATCATTGTTAATCTTGGCGCTTTGTTTAGTATTCTGCGTCTATTTATTCATTTGTTGATTTGAAGGGGTCGAAAGGTGAGAAAATGAGAAAGTTAATTTTAGTTTTTGTGGGTTGTGCCATGGCCTTTTGTTTATGGCCTAATCAAGCGGCGGCTGTAGCTGGTGGCTATGGCGGCGGGCGTGTAGAAAGTCCTAGCGGAGGTAATCCCTCGAATGGTTTTTCGCCAAGCGGTGATGGATCAAGAAGTTATGTTCATCATAACGAGACCGGGACCAGCAACACAACGCCACTGGAAGGCTTAATTTCAACAGTGTTTTTTGTTCTTTTTGGGGGCACGATGATTTGGCAAAGACGCCGTAGAAATCAACCAGTCGATGAAGGAGCTTTTCAAGAAATGTGGGCAGCATTACCTGGAACATCAAAAGAAAAAAAGGCACTCTTAAAAGAAATACAACAAACGTTTTTAGAAATACAACAAGCGTGGGATCAAGAAAACTTGTCTGTGGTCAAAGATAACTATACAGAAAAACTTTATCAAAAACATCTTGCAGTATTACAAGCAAATCAACAAGTGGGCATCAGAAATCATGTGAAAAAAGTGAAAGTAGCGCCAGCTTCGAATTATCATCATATTAGTGAAACGAGTTTTTCACTGATGCTTCATTTTTCTTGTATTGACTACGAGGAAGATACTCAAAGCGGTCGTGTTTTATCGGGATACAAGCATCAAAAACAATATTTTTCACAACTTTGGTATTTTGATTACAATCCATCTCTTGGAAAATGGCAAGCAGACTTCATTCAACCTAAAGGATAGTGCTAAAAAGCGCTTGGGGTTTAAATCCCAAGCGCTTTTTTATTCTTCGATGCGTTTTACAAGCTGTATTTTTTTATTTAATACGTAAATCAGGATACCGCCGACGGTCATTGAAAGAAGTTCACCAAGTCCAACGGTCAACCATGTGTACCAAAAAGGTAACTGATAAAAGAACGTTAAGGGTCCGGCGACAGTGAACATGGACAAAGCAAAAAGAATGGCCGTCAGCATTAGTTTAATCAATAAATTTTGCTGATTTTTTGTCGCAAAATAGGCAATCCATAAGACTGCGCACGTTCCAGCACTACCGATGACTATATCGATGATACCAAGAGGCGAAGCGGTGTTGGCAATCGCAACCCCTAACGTAATGGACCAGATATATCGCTTGTTAAAAACGCCTAAATAATTAAATAATTCGGCAAGACGAAGCTGTATCGGACCAAAACTAAGCGGAGCGAGAAGTACAGTGACAACGACATACAAAGCGGTAACCAGCGCCATTTTAGCCAACGCCGTAGCTGACCACGTACTGGTTTGTGGATTTGATGAATGATTCATTTAAGATTCTCCTTTATAAAACAACGACGTGTTTTAGTGATAACCATAACCAAAGGAAGGGCAGTAAAGCCAACTGAAGTGTTATGGTGTGAGTTGCCTCACTGTGTTACATGTTACTGAAGAACAGACACTCTGTAAAGTCTTTTTATTTCATGGTCCAACCACCATCAATGGTCATAACTGTGCCATGGATATAATCAGCGTCATCACTAGCTAGAAATAATGAAAGTTTTGCTACCTCTTGTGGCTGTGCCCAACGGCCCGCGGGTGTTTCACGTGCTACCCAAGCAGCCATTTCACCTTCTCCTGCAAAATCAGCTGCGTTCATGGGTGTTTGGATGGCACCTGGCGCAATCGCATTTGCTCGAATGCCTAATTTGGCATAATCGTAGGAAAGTTGTTTTGTATACCCGATGATTGCGTGTTTGGAGGCAGTGTACGCTGCGCCGCCGCCCCCAGCTACTAAGCCAGCGATAGATGCCATATTAACGATTACTCCTTTTTTTTGTTGGAGGAAATAAGGTAATATGGCATTGGTCACTAAAAAGACACTTTTTAAATTGGTTGCTAAAATTTGATCCCATAAAGCTTCTGAAGTTTCTAGAGAAGGGCGATAATCATCTAAAATACCTGCCGTATTTAATAAAATATCAATTTGGCCGTTGTTTTTCACAATTTGTTTCATCGTGGCTTGCACAAATGAGGGAGAAGACACATCACCGACAAAATAAGTAAACGACTTAGCAGAATCTGGGTCAACCAGTGCGGCTGTCTGCTTTAACCCCGTTTCGTCTAGGTCGATGCCAATAACTTCAGCACCTTGCTCAGCAAAGGCAATTGCTTGTGCTTGGCCAATCCCTGAAGCTGCACCGGTTACAAGCACCCGTTTTGTTTCAAATTCTTTTGGCATAAGAAAAACTCCTTTAAACATTTATAAAATTAAGGTCTGGAAGAACGAGCAATCGCCGTAATCTGCCAGACCTTATGCGTGTAGTTATGCTTCAACAATCACCCAATCTTCTGCTAAGACATCACAGGGTGTTGGTGAAAACATGCTGTAGCCTTCATCAGAAGTTTTGATTAAAAAATACGGGGTAACTTGTAAAAATTCACCTTCGGAGGTGCCAATTTCATCACGTAATTCAATAAAAAGTTCAAAACCGCTCCAGCCTTTACGTACGGCTTTTTTTCCTGCTTTAATCTGTGGCAATACTTCTTCAAATGTCATTTGCTTGTGCTCCTTTTTCGTTAAATGGTAGTTCGTGATAGTTCGTTGCGCCTTTTTCAATTGTCAACTGACCGTTAAGTAGATCCGTCATTTCAGCTATAAATGTTTCTGTTGCTTGTTCATCTACTAAACAAATTAACTGAATAGACTCTGTGTAAATAGTTTCTTTAAGCGTGTAGGGACTATGTTCCAAAAAGGCTTGGGCTTTTCCTAATAAAGGATAGGCGATCGTAATCAATAGCTCTTGTTGCAATTTGCCAATGACTAAACCAATTTCATCTAAAGTGTGGGAAAGAGCATGACTATATGCTCGGATTAAACCACCAGTGCCTAATTTTATTCCGCCAAAATAACGAGTGACAACAGCCACTACGTTGATTAACTCTTTTTTCTTTAAGACTTCCAGCATTGGAACACCAGCAGTGCCACTAGGTTCGCCGTCATCGCTGCTCCGCTGAATGTCATTTTTTTCGCCGATCACAAAAGCACTACAATTATGATTGGCTTTCCAATGTTCTTTTTTTATTGCGGCGATAAAGGCTTTTGCTTCTTCTTCTGATGTTACGCGCTTTACAGAACAGATAAACCGCGATTTCTTGATTTCAATCTCGCTGAAACCATCTTGTTTGACTGTAATATAGCTTTCTAACATATGGGTATCCTTTTCTCTCGTAATAAAGTCAGTATAAAAAAGAATCAACTGAATAGCAACTTTTTCTCTCATCTTTTTTGTGAGATTTTTTGGAAAAAAACGTTATAATAAGGTATGATAGAGAAAAGGGAGGCGCTGGAAATGGTACATACACGACAGAAAAAATATGATACAATTACTCATTATTTGAAAACGAATGGCGGTTCCCAAGTTAACTTGACCTTTACCCAGTTTGATGAATTGTTATTCCCTCATTCTGGTTTACCAAAAACTGCTAAGACAGATGTCGATTGGTGGGCAAACGATTATAAGCATCCAGAAAAGGGCGCTTATGGTTGGTTGAATGCGAGTTACCAAGTAGTTCAAGTGAATTTGGAAAAAGAATATGTGGTATTTAATAAATTACTGAAATCAGCATGGTACGTTTAAACCAAGATTGTATCCGCTTTAAAAAACAAGAATGATTGACAAAAATTAACTTTACACTATAATATTTTTAATAGATAATGTTGAAAATTGAAAAAGGCAATGGTAAAAGGGGCTGTTAAAATGTCAAAAAAAACAATTATGTTAGTTTGCTCCGCAGGAATGAGTACTAGTTTACTTGTTACAAAAATGCAAAAAGCAGCATTTAATCAAGGCTTAGATGCCCATATATTTGCGGCTTCTGCATCGGAAGCAGAAACAAATTTAGAAAATAATCCAGTCGATGTGTTATTGTTAGGTCCACAAGTTCGTTATATGAAGAGTGATTTTGAAAAGCGTCTATCACCAAAAGGTATCCCAACAGATGTCATTAGCATGTCTGATTACGGCTTAATGAACGGGGAAAAAGTGCTGGAACAAGCCTTGGGTTTGTTAGCACAAGCAGATAAAAAAGAGTAAAAACAAGTTGTTTTTTCGAGAATCTTCGAAAAAGCAACTTGTCTTTTTTTATGACTTTAGTTAATTGGAATTGAGCTGAAGCAGTCATTCTGGTTTATCAGTTCCATAAATTATAGAGCCGAAATTAGTCCTGTGAGCTAGAGAAAGACAACTGTCTTTAATTTTTTACTTTAATCTAGATACTAAAAAAACATACTTAACAATCTATTTTCTGAATAATGAACGCCTTTTTCCGTAGTCTGAAAGTAGTAATTCAAAGAATGATTAACAATATTTTATATACGAGTCATTATAGTATGGCATAAGCATTTCGAATAACAGACTTATTCAGCAAATAAATGAGAGAGAATTCTGTTTTTATTGTTTAAAAATAATGAGGTTATTTCATAAGGCATACTTTCTTCATACGTGATTTCTAAAGGACTATCTTTATCAAAAGAAATAATTTGTGAGTCAGGCATTGCAAGTAATATAGGTGAATGAGAGACAATAATAAACTGAGACCCCTCATCAATTAGTTTTTTTATAGATATCATTAAGGCTAGTTGGCGTTGAGGTGAGAGAGCCGCTTCAGGTTCATCTAACAGGTACAGACCATTTCCTCTAAACCGATGGTTCACCAGATTCAAAAAACTTTCGCCGTGTGATTGATGATGTAGGGATTTATCGCCGTATTCAGAAAAATCTAAGTCTATATTTTCTGCATATGTAGCAACATTGTAGAAACTTTCAGCTCTTAAAAAGAAACCATCCGTAGCACGCTTTACACTTTTTCCAACAGTTAAATAATTATGTAAATCCAAGTGAGTATCTTTTGTAGAGAAATTAAAATTAATACTACCGCCTTCAGGATTAAATCCCCAGTTGACTGCGATTGCTTCTAATAAAGTGGATTTTCCAGTTCCATTTTCACCTGAAAAAAAAGTAATAGGTTTTTTAAAATTTAGTGAATTAAATTTATTCAGCCCTTCAATTTTTGAAAAAACAGAATCTTCTTCAAAAGCTTTGAATTCTAGTCTTTTTAAAAAAATATTTTCCATGATAAAGCTTGCTCCTTTCTAGTCTTTTCAAATTAAAGCTTGGATTACTAGATATACTTTAACATTAATTTTTCTTTAAAGGTAGATAAATTTGTTATAAAAAATCTGCATATAGGTAAGTCGAAAGTGGAAGATTCGTGTAAACAATAAAGCGTATCAAGAGTTTGTTTAGTAGGTAACGACTAGATAAGAATAGAAAGATAACGGTGGGAGATTTCCTTTTTCGCAAAAAAGCTAGAGAAATGCGTATTTTATAATTGAGGTGGTTAACATGGAAGATTTGCATGGACGTAAAATAATTATTGAAGAAACAGAACGTTCAATACAGACAAAACTGGTTTATTTACCAACAATGTTAGAGCGTTCCCCCCTAACAATTCAATGTCAGCGGTGCGGGGAAGTCGTATCCAAAAAAGAAAACAGACTGGCGACAAATGTATACTACTGTCATGCGTGCATTCAATTAGGCCGTGTGACTTCTTGTCAAAAATTTTGTCATTTACCAGAAAGGCCCAATAGCCCAAGAACTGTCTTTTTTGAGTGGTCTGGACAATTAACAAAGGGACAGCAAGCGATCTCGGTTGAACTTTGTGAGACAGCAAAAGCAAGAGAGAATCGCTTAGTGTGGGCAGTTACAGGTGCAGGCAAAACAGAAATGTTATTTGCTGTTTTACACCAAACCTTACAAGAAGGGGGGCGGATTGCGCTGGCTTCGCCGCGTGTCGATGTTTGCTTAGAACTGTTTCCCAGAATCCAAGCGGTTTTTCCTCATGAAGCAATTGCTTTACTCCACGGAAACAGTCAAGAATCGTATCGTTATACGAAACTAGTGATTTGCACCACCCATCAATTATTGAAATTCCATCAAGCGTTTGATTTACTTATCGTTGATGAAGTCGACTCTTTTCCTTTTGTTAATAACGAACATCTTTATTATGGAGTGCGTAACGCACGAAAAAAAAGAAGTAGTTTGGTGTACTTAACAGCAACGCCTACGAAAGAATTGCGGAAGCTTTTACAGCAAAAGAAGTTAGCAGCCAGTATTTTGCCAGCAAGATATCATCGTAGGCCATTACCTGTGCCACGCCGATTTTGGGTTCAGTCGTGGCAACGTCTTTCTAGCAAAAATATTAAAATCATTGCACATCATTTGAAACGTTTATTGGTGCGTAATTCAGTTTTACTATTTTGCCCAAGCATTTCATTAATTCACCAATTGCATGCATTAATAGCTGAGCGATTTTCCGACAAAGAAGTTGTCGCCGTTTATGGTAGTGATGAGCTTCGCCTGGAAAAAGTTCAAGCAATGCGTCAGCAGAAAACGGATATTTTGATCACTACAACCATTTTAGAACGTGGTGTGACTTTTGATGCAGTCTCAGTTATTGTTTATGGTGCCAATCATCGAGTCTTCACTTCTTCAACACTTGTCCAAATTGCGGGCCGAGTCGATCGAAGACAAGAATTCAATTACGGCGAAGTTTTATTTTTACATGATGGGGAAACAAGAGACATGAAAGAGGCAATTCGGCAAATAAAGCAAATGAATCGCTTGGCTAGTAAACGAGGGATGTTAGATGGATTGTAAAAATTGCGCAAGCCCCATTCGTTTGGAGATAACATTAAAAATGCTCTTACGTTTTAACAAATGGATGAGCCCTTCACTTTGCCAGCACTGCCAAGCAAAGTTCCAGAAACTGCCAATGACAGGCACTTGTTTTGGCTGTAGTCGCGTCAGCCAAGAGCGCTATTGTTTTGATTGTCAAAGGTGGCAGCTGCTTTATCCAGAGTATTCTTTTCATAATGCAGCGTTGTTTCATTATGATGAAGGAATGCAAGAGTGGATGGAACGCTATAAATTTCAAGGAGACTATCGCTTAAGAATGTGTTTTAACGAGGAAATCAACTTTTACTTTCAGCAACAGTCTGCGGACTATATTATTCCGGTGCCCTTATCCGAAAAACGAATGCAAGAACGAGGCTTCAACCAAGTAATTGGCTTACTAGAAGCGGCTGATGTTCCGTACAGCCCTTTTTTAATTAGAAAAGAGGAAAATGTTCCGCAATCTAAGAAAACTAGAAAGGAAAGGATGCAGTTGCAACAACCATTTGCCATCCAAAAAGAAAACCAAAAAAAATTAAAAAAATGTTCTGTTATTTTGGTGGATGACATCTATACCACTGGACGAACTCTTTTCCACGCAGCTGCTGTTATCAATGACTGTTATCCTAAAAGTTTGAATACGTTTACTCTCGCGCGATAAAAAGAAAAGAATTCATAAATTTGATGACTATTTTGTTGGCAAAACCCAGATTATTCGATATAATGAAATTAAGAAGAAGGGAATTAAAGAGTGGTCCTTTAATCTTTTCTTTACTGGTAGATGAAAGGGGTAATTGTTATGTTTAGATATAATGTACGTGGAGAAAATAT
This sequence comes from Enterococcus sp. S183_ASV_20, assembly GCF_018919685.1. Lineage (NCBI taxonomy): Bacteria > Bacillati > Bacillota > Bacilli > Lactobacillales > Enterococcaceae > Enterococcus > Enterococcus sp. S183_ASV_20. Next base: position 157,200 of record NZ_JAHLRI010000001.1, on the reverse strand, counting down.
CGAGGTAACCGAAGCGATTCGAGACTATGTTGAGAAAAAAGTCGGTAAATTAGAAAGATATTTCAGCGATTCACCTGAAGCAACGGTTCACGTGAATTTGAAAGTGTACACTGAAAAAACAGCCAAAGTCGAGGTTACTATTCCTCTTCCTTATCTAGTTTTACGAGCTGAAGAAACGTCACCTGATTTATACGCAAGTATTGATTTGGTTGTCGATAAATTAGAACGACAAATTCGTAAATTTAAAACAAAAATCAACAGAAAATCTCGTGAAACAGGACGTAACAATACAAAAGCCGCTGTCTTCTTAGTTGGTGAAGAAACAGAAGAAACACCTTCAGAATTAGACATCGTTCGTACAAAACGTCTATCATTAAAACCGATGGACAGTGAAGAAGCTGTTTTACAAATGAACATGTTAGGACACAACTTCTTCATTTTTGAAGATGCTGAAACAAATGGAACAAGCATTGTTTACCGTCGTAAAGATGGCAAATATGGCTTGATTGAAACAGACTAAAGCTTAAAATAAGAGCTGAAATGCCTTCGTGCATTTCAGCTCTTTAAACATCTTTAAAGCACGGAGTAAAGAAAAAATAAAGAAATACATAAAATAACTTTAAAAGTTCCTCTTTTAAAGGAAAATGTCTGTAAAATAGAGAGAAATGGTTTTCTTTCTCGTCAAGTAATGATAAAATAAAACGGATAGATTGTGCTTCTTGTACAAAAAGGATACAAAAATAAAAAGAGGTAATTGAAAGGAACACAGATACCAATGGCAAATTTTTTGAAAAAAATGATCGAAAACGATAAAAAAGAATTAAGACGATTAGAAAAAATCGCCGATAAAATTGATGCACATGCAAGTGCAATGGAACAACTAAGCGATGAACAATTACGTGAAAAAACAGATGAATTTAAAGCCCGTTATCAAAAAGGGGAAACCTTAGACGAACTATTACCAGAAGCGTTTGCGGTTGTCCGTGAAGCTGCTAAACGAGTACTAGGTTTATTCCCGTACCGTGTCCAATTAATGGGTGGGATTGTGCTTCATGACGGGAACATTCCTGAAATGAGAACAGGTGAAGGGAAAACCTTGACTGCCACAATGCCTGTATACTTGAATGCACTATCTGGCGAAGGAGTACACGTTGTTACAGTTAATGAATACTTAGCAACCCGTGACTCTAACGAAATGGGAGAATTATATAATTTCTTAGGCTTAAGCGTTGGCTTAAACATTAACTCTAAATCTTCTGATGAAAAACGTGAAGCGTATAACTGTGATATCACTTATAGTACAAATAACGAATTAGGATTTGACTATTTGCGTGATAACATGGTTGTTTATCGCAGCCAAATGGTTCAACGTCCATTAAACTATGCAATTGTCGATGAAGTGGATTCAATCTTAATTGATGAAGCAAGAACCCCATTAATTATTTCTGGACAAGCTGAAAAATCGACAGCACTTTATACGCGTGCCGATAATTTTGTCAAACGCTTAAAAGAAGATGAAGATTACAAAATTGATATTCAGTCTAAAACAATTGGTTTAACAGAAGCAGGTATTGAAAAAGCTGAACAAACTTTTGGATTGGATAACCTTTACGATATTGAAAATACAGCATTAACGCACCATTTAGATCAAGCGTTACGGGCAAACTATATCATGTTACTAGACATTGATTACGTGGTTCAAGACAATAAAGTCTTAATTGTTGACCAATTTACTGGTCGTATCATGGATGGTCGTCGTTATTCTGATGGCTTGCATCAAGCGATTGAAGCAAAAGAAGGCGTCGAAATTGAAGATGAAACAAAGACAATGGCGACGATTACGTTCCAAAACTACTTCCGGATGTACAAAAAACTAGCCGGGATGACTGGTACTGCTAAAACAGAAGAAGAAGAATTCCGTGAAATTTACAATATTCAAGTCATTCAAATCCCAACCAATCGTCCAATTATCCGTGACGATCGTCCAGATTTACTTTATCCAACCTTAGAAAGTAAATTTAATGCAGTGGTGGAAGATATTAAAGAACGTTACCACAAAGGGCAACCAGTGTTGGTGGGGACTGTTGCGGTAGAAACGTCAGAATTACTTTCTGATAAATTAAACGCAGCTAAAATTCCTCATGAAGTATTAAATGCGAAAAATCACTTTAAAGAAGCCGAAATCATTATGAATGCCGGTCAAAAAGGCGCAGTTACAATTGCAACAAATATGGCTGGTCGTGGAACGGATATTAAACTTGGTTTAGGTGTACTTGAACTAGGTGGTCTAGCAGTTATCGGGACAGAACGTCATGAGTCACGTCGTATTGATAATCAGTTGCGTGGACGTGCAGGACGTCAAGGGGATCCAGGGGTTTCACAATTTTATTTATCTTTAGAAGATGACTTAATGAAACGCTTTGGTTCAGAACGAATTAAAACATTCTTAGAACGAATGAATGTGCAAGAAGAAGATGCAGTTATTCAAAGTAAAATGTTTACTCGCCAAGTAGAGTCTGCTCAAAAACGTGTGGAAGGAAATAACTATGACACACGTAAAAATGTCTTACAATACGATGACGTGATGCGCGAGCAACGTGAAGTTATTTATGCGCAACGACAAGAAGTAATTATGGAAGAAAATGACTTGTCTGATGTATTGATGGGCATGGTAAAACGGACGATTGGCCGAGTGGTGGATAGCCATACACAATTAGAAAAAGAAGAATGGAATTTAGATGGGATTGTCGATTTTGCAGCCTCAACACTTGTCCATGAAGATACGATTTCTAAAAAAGATTTAGAAAATAAATCAGCTGAAGAAATCAAAGACTACTTAGTGGCACGTGCGCAAGAAGTATTTGAAGAAAAATCTCAACAATTGAATGGCCAAGAACAATTGCTAGAATTTGAAAAAGTAGTCATCTTGCGTGTTGTCGATACTAAATGGACAGATCACATTGATGCAATGGATCAATTACGCCAATCTGTCGGGTTACGTGCGTACGGTCAAAACAACCCATTAGTAGAATATCAAACAGAAGGTTATTCTATGTATAACAATATGGTGGGTTCAATCGAATATGAAGTAACACGTTTATTCATGAAATCGGAAATTCGCCAAAATGTCCAACGTGAGCAAGTAGCTCAAGGACAAGCGGAACATCCAGAAACAGAACAAGATGCAGCTGCACAAAGCAACACAAGTGCGAAGCGTCAACCTGTGCGTGTAGATAAAAAAGTGGGCCGTAATGATTTATGCCCATGCGGAAGTGGCAAAAAATTCAAAAATTGTCATGGAAGAAACGCTTAATTAAAGAAAAAACGCAGGGTGGGGCAATTTGTCCCGCCTTTGCTCTTTTTACAATAAAAAGAAAGAAGGAATCATTTTGGAAAACCCAGAAATTCGTACATTATTAGACGAAATGACACAAAAAATTACTAGCTTCAGGAGGTCTCTTTGACTTAGACCAGTTAGAAGAAGACATTGCCGAGGCGGAAAATCGGATGGGAGAACCTGGTTTTTGGGACAACACAGAAACGGCTCAAAAGCTAATTAATGAAACCAATAGTTTGAAAGAAAAATATCAACAATTTCATCAGCTCTCTGAGGAAATTGACGAATTAACGGTGATGTTTGAATTACAACAAGAAGAATATGATGCAGAGATTCAAGAAGAATTGGAAGAAAGAATTCATCTCTTGCAAGAACGTTTAACAACGTATGAGCTATCCTTACTACTAAATGAGCCATATGATCATAATAACGCCCTAATTGAATTACACCCTGGTGCCGGTGGTACTGAATCACAAGATTGGGGAAGTATGCTTTTACGAATGTACACACGTTGGGCAGAAAGTCACGGTTTCCAAGTTGAAACGTTGGATTACCAAGCTGGAGATGAAGCAGGGATTAAAAGTGTCACCTTATTAATCAAAGGTTACAATGCTTATGGTTACCTAAAATCTGAAAAAGGTGTCCATCGTCTTGTGCGGATTTCGCCCTTTGATTCCGCTAAACGCCGTCATACTTCGTTTTGTTCAGTTGATGTAATGCCTGAATTAGACGACACAATAGAAATTGCGATCAATCCAGATGACTTAAAAATTGATACCTATCGAGCAAGTGGTGCCGGTGGTCAGCATATTAATAAAACAGAATCGGCTGTTCGAATCACACATATTCCAACAGGTACCGTTGTCGCAAGCCAAGCACAACGTTCTCAATTAAAAAACCGTGAGCAAGCAATGAGTATGTTAAAAGCCAAATTATATCAATTGGAAATGGAAAAGAAAGCCCAAGAAGCAGCAAGTTTACGTGGTGAACAAATGGAAATTGGCTGGGGCTCACAAATCCGTTCTTACGTGTTCCATCCGTATTCAATGGTCAAAGACCATCGGACAAATTACGAAACCGGCAATGTACAAGCTGTGATGGATGGAGACCTTGATGGTTTCATTGATGCCTACTTAAAACAGCGCTTAAGTTAAGCTCTTCATTAAATTGAAATAAAAATGTAACTTAATGCAAGAAGTTTGCAATATTGACATGTTATAATGAGTAGGATTGAAGAAAAAAGAGATGGAGAGAACGCCATGATTGAAATGAAAGATGTAATGAAGAAATATTCGAATGGTACAACAGCGATTCGGAATATTTCAGTAGAGATTGACCAAGGCGAGTTCGTCTATGTGGTTGGTCCCTCAGGTGCAGGGAAATCAACCTTTATTAGATTAATGTATCGTGAAGAAAAAGCAACAAAAGGTAATTTGACAGTTGCAGGTCATGATTTAATGAAAATAAAAAATAAAGAAGTTCCTTATTTACGTCGTGAAATCGGCATCGTTTTCCAAGACTATAAACTATTACCAAAGAAAACTGTGTATGAGAACGTGGCCTATGCGATGCAAGTTATCGGACGGCGTCCTCGCGAAATCAAAAAACGCGTGATGGAAGTTTTAGATTTAGTCGGTCTAAAACATAAGGTACGTGTTTTTCCAAGCGAACTTTCTGGTGGGGAACAGCAACGGGTATCCATTGCACGAGCAATCGTAAATACACCGAAAGTTTTAATTGCCGATGAACCAACTGGGAACTTAGATCCAGAGAATTCATGGGAAATCATGAAATTGTTGGACCGGATTAATGCACAAGGAACAACAGTCGTGATGGCAACGCATAATAGTACAATTGTAAATACGATTCGTCACCGTGTTATTGCCATTGAAAATGGTCGCATTATCCGTGACCAAGTGGAAGGAGAATACGGCTACGATGATTAGAACATTCTTTTCTCATTTATTTGAAAGTATCAAAAGTTTAAAACGGAACGGTTGGATGACTGTTGCCTCAGCAAGTGCGGTTACAATTACATTAGTTTTAGTTGGTATTTTTATGGGCGTTATTTTTAATGCAACGAAACTTGCTGATGATATCGAAAAAAACGTGACAGTGTCTGTCTTTGTCGATATTGGTACAAAACAAAATGAAATGAAAACATTAGAAAAACAACTTAAAGGATTAGACAATGTTGAAGATATTTCTTATTCAAACAAAGATCAACAATTGAAAAAAATCCAAGAACAAATGGGGGATGCCTGGAATCTTTTCGAAGGCGACAGTAACCCATTATACGACGTGTATTATGTCCGTGCAAAAACACCAGAAGACACGAAAGATATTGCGAAACAAGCAGCTAAATTCCCAAGTGTTTTTAAAGCCGATTACGGTGGTGTAAACTCAGACAAAATCTTTAAAATCGCTCAAACCGTTCGAACTTGGGGCTTAGCAGCTGCTGCATTACTTTTATTCGTTGCAGTGTTCTTAATTTCCAACACTATTCGGATTACGATTTTATCTCGTCAAAAAGAAATCCAAATTATGCGTCTTGTAGGAGCCAAAAACAGTTTCATTCGTTGGCCGTTCTTCTTAGAAGGTGCTTGGATTGGGTTGATTGGCGCAATCGTGCCAGTCATTATTATGACGTTAGGCTACCATCAAGTTTATAACATGTTCAACCCGCAGTTATTGCGTTCGAATTATTCATTAATTCGTCCAGAAGATTTTATCTGGAAAGTCAATCTATTAATGATTGCAACAGGAATGATTATTGGATCACTAGGTTCAGTTATTTCAATGCGTCGTTTCTTGAAAATTTAAACGAAAAAAAGCTCTCCATTTTGGAGAGCTTTTTTTGTTTTAGTTTTAAAATACTTGTTATTTAATTTAAGAGTTTTCTCAGTTGTACCAACAAATTGATAACTTATAATTTTCAAGTCCTACATATAATGGTAAAATAGAATGGATTGAAATTAATTGGAGGAATAATGAATCGATGAAAAAAAGATTGCTATTATTTATTGGTTTGGCAAGTATACTTACTTTGACAGGATGTGCAAAATGGATTGATCGTGGTGAATCCATCACAGCGGTAGGCTCATCAGCTTTACAACCATTAGTAGAGACAGCGAGTGAGGAATATCAAAGCCAAAATCCGGGAAGATTTATTAATGTCCAAGGTGGCGGAAGCGGAACAGGTCTGAGTCAAGTCCAATCTGGCGCGGTAGACATTGGTAATTCTGATTTATTTGCAGAAGAGAAAAAGGGCATCAAAGCGGAAGACTTAATTGATCATAAAGTTGCTGTCGTTGGGATTACACCAATCGTTAACAAAAATGTCGGTGTCAAAGATATCTCAATGGAAAATTTAAAGAAAATCTTTTTAGGTGAAGTAACAAACTGGAAAGAACTTGGCGGGAAAGACCAAAAAATTGTTATTTTGAATAGAGCGGCCGGTAGTGGTACGCGTGCGACTTTTGAAAAGTGGGTCTTGGGAGATAAAACAGCCATTCGTGCGCAAGAACAAGATTCCAGCGGCATGGTTCGTTCCATTGTTTCTGATACACCAGGAGCGATTAGTTATACCGCATTTTCATATGTTACTGATGAAGTAGCTACGTTAAGTATTGATGGTGTTCAGCCAACAGATGAAAATGTAATGAACAATAAATGGATTATTTGGTCTTATGAACACATGTACACTCGTAAAAATCCAAGTGATTTAACCAAAGAGTTTTTAGACTTTATGTTGTCAGATGATATCCAAGAACGTGTGATTGGTCAATTAGGGTATATTCCTGTTTCGAAAATGGAAATTGAACGGGATTGGCAAGGAAATGTCATTAAATAATTCTCTTAACACAAAATTTACAAACTTAACATAAAATTTACATGTTATTAAAAACAAATTGATGTAAAAAAGGTACACTATTTTTATCTGTAAAAGTTGGATTGTTTGAGGAGGAAATATTCTTGGAAGATGTACAGAAAAAATTATTAACAAAATCGAAAAGAGCCAAGATGGAGCAACGAGGGAAATTTATTAGTTTCCTATGTATTGCCTTAATTGTAGCAGTGGTTGTTTCAATTTTCTATTTTGTTGCAAGTAAAGGACTTGCTACATTCTTTAAAGATAAGATTAATGTGTTTGATTTCTTATTTGGAACAAACTGGAACCCAAGTGATATCGGTGCAGACGGTAAACCCATGGTTGGGGCTTTACCGATGATTGCGGGTTCCTTTATTGTAACGTTTTTGTCAGCGATTGTTGCGACGCCATTTGCGATTGGAGCGGCTGTTTTTATGACAGAAATTTCACCTAAAAAAGGAGCAAAATTTTTACAACCAGTTATTGAATTACTTGTAGGGATTCCCTCTGTTGTTTATGGATTTATTGGTTTATCTGTCATTGTTCCTTTTGTCCGTTCAATCTTTGGCGGAACTGGCTTCGGTATTTTAGCTGGTACGTTTGTGCTATTTGTCATGATTTTACCAACGGTCACTACGATGACCGTAGATGCATTAAAAGCCGTGCCTAGACATTATCGTGAAGCGTCGTTGGCGCTTGGTGCTACGCGTTGGCAAACGATTTATAAAGTTGTCTTGCGGGCAGCTGTGCCTGGTATTTTAACTGCGGTTGTCTTTGGTATGGCTCGTGCGTTTGGTGAAGCCTTAGCAATCCAAATGGTAATCGGAAATGCAGCTGTGATGCCAACTAGTTTGACAACACCAGCTTCGACACTAACAAGTATTTTGACAATGGGGATTGGGAATACAATTATGGGAACAGTTGAAAACAACGTTCTTTGGTCTTTAGCCTTGATTCTATTGTTGATGTCTTTACTATTCAACATTGTTATCCGAATTATCGGTAAGAGAGGAGCCTTAAAATAATGAATGCAAAAAAAGCAGATAAAATCGCAACAGGTATCTTATATGCCGTATCTGGCGTCATTGTTTTAATTTTGGCGGCCTTACTGATTTACATTTTAGCTAGAGGAATTCCACATATTTCGTGGGAATTTTTAACACAACCATCCAGAGCCTATCAAGTTGGTGGTGGGATTGGTATTCAGCTGTTTAACTCACTATATTTACTATTGATTACAATGATTATTAGTATTCCAATTTCATTAGGTGCTGGAATTTACTTATCGGAATATGCGAAAAAGAATTGGTTAACTGATTTAATTCGTACCTCGATTGAAATTTTAAGTTCATTGCCTTCCGTTGTTGTCGGGCTGTTCGGCTTCTTGATTTTCGTTGTACAAATCGGATATGGCTTTTCAATCTTATCAGGTGCGTTAGCATTAACATTTTTTAACTTACCATTATTGACTAGAAATGTTGAGGAATCTTTGAAAGCCATTCATTATACACAGCGTGAAGCGGGGTTAGCCTTAGGTCTTTCACGTTGGGAAACAGTTAAAAAAGTTATTTTGCCAGAAGCATTACCAGGAATTTTGACAGGTGTTATTTTGAGTTCTGGTCGGATTTTCGGTGAAGCCGCTGCGTTAATTTATACAGCAGGACAAAGCGCACCTGCCTTAGATTTCAGTAATTGGAATCCATTGAGCGTTTCAAGTCCAATTAGCATTTTCCGTCAAGCGGAAACGTTGGCTGTGCATATTTGGAAAATTAATACCGAAGGAACGATGCCAGATGGCGCTGCGGTCTCAGCAGGTGCCTCCGCTGTGTTAATTTTAGTAGTTTTACTTTTCAATTTCGGCGCTCGTTTTATCGGCAACCGTCTTTATAAGAGAATGACATCAGCTTAATGTTAGGGGAATTAGCATGAAAGAATACAATTTAAATGATACCCATTTACTTCAACTAGATAGCCAAAAAGACCCGATTGCGTTACACACGGAAGACTTACATGTCTTTTACGGGGACAATGAGGCTATCAAAGGTGTTGATTTGCAATTTGAAAAGAACAAAATAACCGCCTTAATTGGACCTTCTGGTTGCGGTAAATCCACGTATTTACGTTCGCTAAATCGTATGAACGATGGCATTGCCAATTCACGTGTTACTGGAAAAATCATGTATAAAGATGTCGATGTCAATACGAAAGAAGTTGACGTCTACGAAATGAGAAAACGCATTGGCATGGTTTTTCAGCGGCCCAATCCATTTAGTAAATCTATCTATGAAAATATCACATTCGCATTGAAACAGCATGGTGAAAAGGATAAGAAAAAATTAGATGAAATCGTTGAAACAAGTTTGAAGCAAGCCGCACTTTGGGATCAAGTGAAAGATAACTTAAACAAAAGCGCCTTAGCTCTGTCTGGTGGGCAACAACAACGTTTGTGTATCGCTCGGGCAATTGCGATGAAACCAGATATTTTATTGTTAGATGAACCGGCAAGCGCGTTAGATCCGATTTCAACAGGAACGGTTGAAGAAACGTTAGTGAATTTAAAAGATGATTACACGATCATCATTGTGACACATAACATGCAACAAGCGGCGCGGATTAGTGACTATACAGCTTTCTTCTATATGGGTAAAGTCATTGAATACGACCATACAAGAAAAATCTTTACACGACCAAAAATTCAAGCAACGGAAGACTACGTTTCAGGACATTTTGGTTAGGAGGAGCAAGATGGGCAAAGAAATTATTTCATCAAAAGATTTACATTTATATTACGGGAAAAAAGAAGCATTGAAAGGCATTGATTTAACTTTTAATCAAGGAGAATTAACTGCCATGATTGGTCCTTCTGGTTGCGGGAAGTCAACGTATTTACGTTGCTTGAATCGTATGAATGATTTAATCCCAGACGTAACTATTACTGGAAGTGTCGTCTATAAAGGAAAAGATATTTATGGACCGAAAACAGATAACGTTGAATTACGTAAAGAAATTGGCATGGTTTTCCAACAACCTAATCCATTTCCGTTTTCAGTTTATGAAAATGTGATTTATGGCTTGCGCCTAAAAGGAGTCAAAGACAAGCAAGTCTTAGATGAAGCAGTTGAAACCAGTTTGAAAGCTGCTGCCGTTTGGGAGGATGTCAAAGATAAACTTCACAAAAGTGCACTTTCACTTTCTGGTGGACAACAACAGCGGGTTTGTATCGCTCGTGTTTTAGCTGTGGAACCGGATATTATTTTATTAGATGAACCAACTAGCGCCTTGGACCCAGTTTCTAGTGGTAAAATTGAAAACATGCTGTTAACATTAAAAGAGAAATATACCATGATTATGGTGACACATAATATGTCACAAGCATCACGGATCTCTGATAAAACGGCCTTCTTTTTACAAGGTGATTTAATTGAATTTAATGACACGAAAAAAGTATTTTTAAATCCAAAAGAAAAACAAACAGAAGATTACATTTCTGGTAAATTTGGTTAAAAGGGGGAAAAAGAATGTTACGGACACAATTTGAAGAAGAACTATTGAATCTGCACAATCAATTTTATGAAATGGGTATGATGGTTAGTAGTGCCGTCCATAAATCCGTGAAGGCATATATTAATCATGATAAAAAATTGGCTCAAGAAGTGATTGATCGCGATATTGAAATTAATGATATGGAAGTCAAACTTGAGAAAAAGAGTTTTGAAATGATTGCGTTACAACAACCAGTGACAACAGACTTACGTATGATTATTACTGTTATGAAAGCTAGTTCGGATTTAGAAAGAATGGCGGACCATGCCGTTTCAATTGCTAAATCAACGATTCGCTTAAAAGGAGAAACACGTATTCCTGAAATCGAAAAAGAAATTTCAGATATGTCTGATTATGTGAAAAAAATGGTGGATAATGTTTTAATCGCCTATGTTAAAACGGATCAAAAAGATGCACGAATGATTGCACAAATGGATGATCGTACTAATGAATATTTCGATAGTATTTACAAACATGCCGTAGAAGCAATGAAAGCTAATCCAGAAACGGTCATTAGCGGAACTGATTATCTACATGTGGCACAATACTTGGAAAGAATTGGCGACTATGTCACAAATATTTGTGAGTGGATTGTTTACTTGGCAACTGGTAAAATTACCGAATTGAATAGTAATCGTGACGAACAATTTTAAGAAAAACAAATAAAAAAAACTAGGAGACGGCCTTTTTTAGACCAATTCCTAGTTTTTTTAGCGTAAAATGAACTGATTTTATAAAACTAGTCCTTACTAATGAGAAGAAATCGTTCTTAAGTCCTATGACAAATGATCAAAAACAAGGCATAATAATGCATGTAAGGAAAACACTATTGAGTGAAAAATTTGCTAAGGAGGCAATATCCATGAAAGAAAGAGAACGCGTATTAGAATTAGTGAAAAAAGGTATTCTAACGTCAGAAGAAGCGTTAATTTTATTAGAAAATATGGCAACTGAAAAAGATGAAAAACAAATCGAAAAAGCTGCTGAAAAAGTTGATACACAAAATATTGGAACAACAAATAAAGAAGATCAAGTCGCAGATTTAATGAATGCATTAGAAAAAGGCGAATCAGAAGGACCTACTGTTGATTCGTTTGAAGAAAATACACAGGACAGTGCAGAAAAAGATCGTGAAAACTTAGAAAGAATTCTTGATGAGTTAGCAACAAAAGCCAATCGTGCTTCGGCTGAATTGGACGAAGTCAACGCAGAAATTGCCGGCATCAAAGAAGAAATTAAAGAAGTCGCAGAAGAAATTGGAACATTAGATACAAAAGAAGAATTAGATGCATTAACAGAAGATGAACAAGTTCAACGAAAAGACTTGCACGTTTTACTTGCACAATTAGAAGAAAAATTAGCGACTCAAAGTACTGAAAAAACAGCACTGGAAGAAGAACTAAAAAACATTCGCAAAGAACAATGGAAAGGTCAATGGAATGATACAAAAGAAAAAGTTTCTTCTCAATTCTCTGAAGAGTGGAAAGATCAAGCCACAGACACCTTTAACCAAGTCGGCGGCAAAGTTGCCGAAGTTGGTGGTCAAGTGGGAGAATTCTTGAAAAAAACATTTAATTCTTTCAGTGATACCATGAATGATAATGTGGAATGGAAAGACATTAAAATGAAAGTTCCTGGTGTGGCAACAACTAAGTTTGAACATGAGTTTAACTATCCAAATCCACAAGCAAGTTTAATTGATGTCAAGGTAGCAAATGGTACCGTGGTTTTCAAAACTTGGGATCAAGAAGATGTGAAAGTCGAAGCAAAAATCAAATTATATGGTAAAATGGCAGGAGATTCACCAATGGAAGCTTTCTTAGAACGAAGTGACATTGATGTGGATGATGAAACGATTTCTTTCCAAGTGCCAAACAAACGGGTGAAAGCAGATTTAACGTTCTATTTACCAAAACGCACTTACGATCATGTATCTGTTAAATTATTAAACGGAAATGTCTTAGTAGAAGAGTTAACAGCGAAAGATGTTTACACAAAATCAACGAATGGGACGATTACGTTTAAAAAAATTGATGCAACTATGTTAGAAATTGAAGGTGTGAATGGTGAAATTAAAGTCCTAGAAGGAACGATTTTAGATAACATTATTGAAACAGTCAATGGTGATGTGTCTATTTCCGCGGCACCAGAAAGTCTAAGTGTCTCTCTGATTAATGGAGATATCCGCATTACAGCTAAAGAAAAAACGCTTCGCCGTGTTGAAGCAAGCTCTGCAAATGGGAATATCAAATTGGCCTTGCCAAATGACTTAGGTGTTGAAGGGCAAGTGAAAACTAATTTAGGTAGTATTAACAGCCGTTTAACAGATATTGAAGTTGTTCGTGAAAAGAAAGATCGCGGCAATCAACAATTACATTTTAGACGTGTACTGGAAGAATCAATGGCTCAAATTAATGCTTCTACAACAACGGGAAGTATTTTCCTAAAAGATACGGATAAATAATTAACAATTTTAAGCTAGATGGGCTGACGAATCAGCCTTTCTAGTGTAAAATTTAGTAGATGAGGTGAAAACATATGAAAAGAAAACTAACAAAATCTCCGAATAACGTGGTTTTAACAGGAAGCTTAGCTGGGATTGCTGATTGGCTAGGAATTGACCCAACAATTATTCGTGTCGTTTATGTCTTGCTCAGCTTTTTCTCAGCAGGATTTCCAGGCATTCTCTTATACATTGCTTTAGCAGTCTTGATCCCTTCTGGAAGAACAGGAAGCGATCGCGGCTACGGCCATCAAAATCCTTATAATAGAAATGTTCGCAATGAAAATCCTTATGCTGCCAATAAAAAGCAACGTAAAGAAGCGGAAAAAATTGATGATGACGAATGGAGTGACTTTTAATGACATATTTTCAGCGATTGGTTGTTAATACACTGACATTCATTTCTTTATCAGTTGTTTTTCCTGGCATGATTCATGTGAGAGGCATAATGCCTGCAATTATTGCCGCCTTTGTTCTCTCAATCCTAAATATGTTGGTGAAACCAGTCTTAACAATCTTGTCGCTCCCATTTACTTTATTAACGTTTGGTCTATTTAGCTTTGTTGTCAATGCAGCGATTTTACAAATGACCTCGTTTTTTGTGGGGGAAATGAACTTTGGCTTCTCAAGTTTTTGGGCAGCGGTGCTAATGGCTGTAATTATGTCAATTGTCAATACGATCGTTACGGATCACAATTTATCGAAATATGAATAAAAAAAGCCTGAAGAACGTAGCATAAAATGCGTTCTTCAGGCTTTTTCGATGGTTAAATTTTCTAGGTGACATTCTGGATGGCGGCTGATATAGCCATATAAAATGTTTAAAAAATCAACTTGTTGCTTCGAGTAATGCTCAATTGTTTTCGGTGGTTTTTTGGGCATGATTTTTTTTGCTAGTTCAAGCGGTGAATATTTTTGAAACGTTTGTTTAGTTACAACACGTGTTGCTACCACCAAGCCTTGGTAAATTAAATAGTATTTGATTTTTTTCTGACAAGGTAACCACATCAGTTGCCAATCTCGTTGGTTAGCTTGACTAATTCGTTGATTTTGGTTTGCAAAGCGCGTCAGAAAGAGCCAATCTTCCTTGAGTTTTGCCGCTTTTTCGAAGGCTTGTTTTTCAGCAGCCTCTTGCATTTGTTGAGCAATTCGTTTGATTGGTTCTCGTCCTTGATTATGGAAAAAGTCGAACAATTCTTGTTGAAATAGTTCGGTCGGAATGGCACTCTCTTTTTGAAAGGTTTGATGCCAGTAGTTGGTTGGGACGAGATCGTAGATACTATCCAAAATTATTTTTAAACGGTTTAATTTTCGGCGAATCGAATAAGGACCAAAACAGTTCTCTTTAGTGGGAATATTTAAGAGTTTAATCTCTAATTGCCGCTCATTAACGGCTACCGATACATAAGAATATTGTTCATAAGCATTCATTTGGCGATTGTAGCGCGGCCGATACTGTTGAATCAGTTGACATTCTAGGAGGAGTGCATCCAATTCTGTGTCAGTATGGAGAACATCGAAGTCTATAATTTGTTTGACTAAACGCATCGTCTTTCGAGAATGTTGATTACTATTAATAAAATAGCTCGACACGCGATTTTTTAATTTTTTGGCTTTACCCACATAAATAATTGTGTCGGTTGCGTCTTTCATTAAATAAACACCCGGTGTTAACGGTAATTGATGGGCTTTTTCCTTTAAATATTCTTTCATAAGTTTCCTCTTTTCTTAAAAGGATCGGCTTCAAGTATACAAAGTTTTCTGAAATAGTCAAGTAACAGAAATAGCATAGGTAATTTCACTGAAAAATAGTTTCATTTTTTTAAAATATGATAATTCTAGGAATTATCTAGTGAATAGCTAGAAACTTGTATTTTTAAATGATAAAATATAACAAGTAGCAGAAAGGACTGACATTCGATATGACAGAAGTGGTAAAGATTTATCAACTGGTAGAAAATCTTTCTTTAGAAGTAGTATACGGAGATGAAGAAAGCTTAAATAGAACAATTAAAACTGGTGAAATTTCCCGGCCAGGTTTAGAATTAACTGGGTATTTTAATTATTATTCCCATGACCGTTTACAATTATTTGGGAGCAAAGAAATTACCTTTGCGGAACGAATGATGCCTGAAGAGCGTTTATTAGTGATGCGCCGTTTATGTGCGAAAGATACTCCAGCCTTTATAGTATCCAGAGGACTAGAAATCCCCGAAGAATTAATTACAGCAGCAAAAGAAAATGGCGTTTCTGTATTACGTTCACCGATTTCAACTTCCCGTTTACTAGGGGAACTATCCAGTTATTTAGATGGCCGTTTAGCTGTTCGGACAAGTGTCCACGGAGTTTTAGTTGATGTTTATGGACTTGGTGTTTTGATTCAAGGAGATAGCGGTATTGGTAAAAGTGAAACAGCTTTAGAGCTTATTAAACGTGGACATCGGCTAATCGCAGACGATCGCGTCGATGTTTATCAGCAAGATGAATTAACCGTGGTTGGAGAACCACCAAAAATTTTGCAGCATTTAATTGAAATTCGTGGTATCGGAATTATTGACGTCATGAACCTGTTTGGAGCTAGTGCGGTCCGTGGCTTTATGCAAGTTCAATTGGTCGTTTATTTAGAGGCATGGGAAAAAGACAAGAAATATGATCGTCTTGGTAGTGATGATGCAATGGTTGAAATAGCTAACGTTGATGTCCCTCAGATTCGTATTCCTGTTAAGACCGGCCGAAATGTGGCCATTATCATTGAAGTAGCAGCAATGAACTTCCGCGCGAAAACAATGGGCTATGATGCAACAAAAACGTTCGAAGAGCGCTTAACCCGTTTGATTGAAGAAAATTCAGGAGAATAGAAGGAGAAGATGTGATGATGTTAGCCCAAGTAAATTCAATTGCATTTCGCCTTTTCGGTATTCCCGTCTATTGGTATGCAATTATTATTGTTTCAGGGATTGCTTTAGCTGTTTGGCTAAGTAGTCGTGAAGCCGTTCGTGTTGGTTTAAAAGAAGATGATGTCTTTGACTTTATGCTCTGGGGATTACCTGCAGCAATTGTTGGCGCGCGCTTGTATTACGTCGCTTTTCAATGGCAAGATTATGTAGACAATCCGATTGAAATTTTCTTTACTCGAAATGGTGGCTTAGCGATTTATGGTGGTCTTATTGGTGGGGGACTGGCGCTGTTTTTCTTTACGCGTCATCGTTTCATTTCTACATGGACTTTTTTAGA
Source organism: Enterococcus sp. S183_ASV_20 (assembly GCF_018919685.1). Lineage (NCBI taxonomy): Bacteria > Bacillati > Bacillota > Bacilli > Lactobacillales > Enterococcaceae > Enterococcus > Enterococcus sp. S183_ASV_20. Next base: position 140,712 of record NZ_JAHLRI010000001.1, on the reverse strand, counting down.
TATTGCCGCACCAAGTGTGATTTTAGCGCAAGCAATTGGTCGCTGGGGCAACTTTATGAATCATGAAGCCTATGGGCCAGCGACCACCAGACAATTTTTAGAAAATCTCCATTTACCAACGTTTATCATTGATAACATGAATATCAACGGAACATATCATCAACCAACATTTTTATATGAATCTGTCTGGAATGTTTTAGGCTTTATCGTTTTAGTGTTATTACGCAAAAAGCCACACTTTTTAAAAGAAGGCGAAGTCTTTTTAGGTTATATAATATGGTATTCTTTCGGCCGTTTCTTCATCGAAGGCTTACGGATGGACAGTTTGTATGCGTTTAGTAACATTCGTGTCTCACAATTGTTGTCTTTAGTGATGTTCGTGGCAGCAATTGTTATTGTGATCGTTCGCAGAAGAAATCCCAATTTGAAATTTTACAATCGGGAGAAACAAAAGAAAAAAATAACAACTTCTTAATCCAACTTGATTGAAGAATATGGTAAACTAAAGAAGTAACGTTGTTTAGCGAAAGGAGAGTTTCACCGATGAAACAAAAAGTCGCTGTTTTAGGTCCAGGTTCCTGGGGGACAGCTTTAGCTCAAGTATTAGCCGAAAATGGACACGAGGTCTGTATTTGGGGAAATAAACCAGAGCAAATCGATGAAATAAATACAAAACACACCAACAAACATTATTTACCAGAATTAATCTTACCTACTTCAATTCAGGCAACCACTGATTTAGCCACTGCTTTAGTAGATGTTGATGCGGTACTGTTTGTGGTACCAACTAAAGCCATTCGTTCAGTAGCACAAGAAGTGGCCCAACATTTAAAAACAAAACCAATTATTATTCATGCAAGTAAAGGGCTCGAACAAGGTACACATAAGCGGATTTCAGAAGTGATAGCGGAAGAGATTCCAGCAGAAAAACGGCAAGGGATTGTGGTTTTATCTGGTCCAAGCCATGCAGAAGAAGTCGCTGTTCATGACATTACAACCATTACAGCAGCAAGCGAAAATTTAGCAGACGCTGTGTATGTGCAAGAGTTGTTTATGAATGATTACTTTAGAATTTATACGAATGATGATGTGATTGGTGTAGAAACAGGGGCGGCCTTAAAAAATATTATTGCTTTGGGCGCCGGAGCGATTCATGGCTTAGGCTTTGGTGATAATGCCAAAGCGGCAATTATGACTCGTGGTTTAGCAGAAATTAGTCGTTTAGGGGTTGCGATGGGAGCAAACCCATTAACATTTATTGGTTTAAGTGGTGTTGGGGATTTAATTGTTACTTGTACAAGTGTCCATTCTCGAAATTGGCGTGCGGGTAATTTATTAGGAAAAGGCCATAAGTTAGATGAAGTCTTAGAAAACATGGGCATGATTGTGGAAGGTGTTTCAACAACTAAAGCAGCCTATGAATTGGCACAACAACTAGAAGTCGAAATGCCAATCACAGAAACAATCTACAATGTCTTGTACAATGACGAAGATGTACAACAAGCAGCAAAAGAAATCATGTTGCGCGATGGCAAAACCGAAAACGAATTTACACTTGATTTTTAGGAGGAAAAAAGATGAAAGTTAAAAAGGCAGTTATTCCAGCAGCTGGGTTAGGAACACGTTTCTTGCCGGCTACCAAAGCGATGGCAAAAGAAATGTTACCGATTGTTGATAAACCAACGATTCAATTTATTGTAGAAGAAGCACTAGCTTCAGGAATCGAAGATATTTTAATTGTGACAGGCAAAGCCAAACGTCCGATTGAAGATCATTTTGATTCAAATGTTGAATTAGAAAATAACTTAAAAGAAAAAAATAAAACCGATTTATTGAAATTAGTCGAAGAAACAACGGATGTTAATTTACATTTTATTCGTCAATCCCATCCGAAAGGCTTAGGACACGCTGTTTTACAAGCGAAAGCATTTGTTGGCAATGAACCTTTTGTCGTGATGTTAGGCGACGATTTAATGGAAGATAAAGTGCCATTAACGAAACAATTAATGGATGATTACGAACAAACACATGCTTCGACAATTGCGGTAATGAAAGTACCCCATGAAGATACTTCAAAATATGGTATTATCAACCCAGAAAAAGAAATCGAAAAAGGACTATACAATGTCGAGAATTTTGTTGAAAAACCAAAACCCGAGGAAGCACCAAGTGATTTAGCGATTATCGGCCGTTATTTATTAACCCCTGAAATTTTTGATGTACTTGAAAATCAAAAACCAGGCGCTGGTAACGAAATTCAGTTAACAGATGCGATTGACACTTTAAATAAAACACAACGCGTTTTTGCTCGTGAGTTTAAAGGAGAACGTTACGACGTTGGCGATAAATTTGGGTTTATGAAAACAAGCATTGAATATGGTTTGACTCATCCAGAAGTAAAAGATAATTTACGAGAATACATTATTAATTTAGGTGCTCAATTAGCGAAAAAAGAGCAACCAAAAGAAAAATAAATAAAAATAAGCGTAAAATTTCAATTCGTTAGAAAGAAATTTTACGCTTTTTTTCTTAAAGAAAAGGGCATGAGAATTTTATAAAATAAATTGTCATTCTTAGCTTTATGAGTTGTGAAAAATATAAGTTGGTGTTATCCTAAGATTATAAATAAAATTTCAGAGGGGAGTAATGATATGTCAGGTGGGGAAATTGCTGCCTTAATTGCAGCGGTAGCATTTGTTGTTTTAGTCATCTTTTTAGTACTTGTGTTATATAAAGTCTCTCAAGTTGTTTCAAAAATTGAAGATACAATTGATGAAACAAATACAACAATCAAAGTCGTGACTAGCGATGTGAATGTATTGAGTCGCCAAGTGGAAGGCTTGCTTGTTAAAAGTAATGAACTATTGACAGATGTGAATCAAAAAGTGGCAACGATTGATCCGTTGTTTACGGCCGTTGCTGATTTAAGCGAAAGTGTCTCTGAATTGAACACCTCAAGTAAACATTTGATTACAAAGGTAGGAACCGTAGGGAAAGGCACAGCGAAAGCTGGTTTAGTGAGTAAAGTAGGCGGTTCTGCTTTTAGAGCAATGCGTTCAAAAAATAAAAAAACAAATAACTAATTGGAGGAGATTTTTATGGCTAAAAAAGGCGGATTTTTCTTAGGAGCAGTAATTGGTGGAACAGCAGCAGCCGTTGCCGCATTATTACTTGCACCAAAATCAGGTAAAGAATTACGTGATGATTTATCAAATCAAACAGATGATTTAAAAAACAAAGCGCAAGATTACACAGATTATGCTGTTCAAAAAGGAACAGAATTAACAGAAATCGCAAAACAAAAAGCCGGCGTTTTATCAGATCAAGCCTCTGATTTGGCAGGTTCTGTCAAAGAAAAAACAAAAGATTCATTGGATAAAGCACAAGGTGTTTCTGGCGACATGCTTGATAACTTTAAAAAACAAACAGGTGATTTATCTGATCAATTTAAAAAAGCAGCTGACGATGCTCAAGATCACGCAGAAGATTTAGGTGAAATTGCCGAAGATGCAGCAGAAGATATCTATATTGACGTTAAAGATTCTGCGGCAGCGGCCAAAGAAACTGTTTCTGCTGGTGTCGATGAAGCAAAAGAAACCACCAAAGATGTTCCTGAAAAAGCTGCAGAAGCAAAAGAAGATGTTAAAGATGCAGCGAAAGACGTAAAAAAAGAATTTAAAGGGTAACAAGCGTTTAGCTTATGAAAGTTAGCAACGGATCGTGTTGCTTTTGTTCAGCGGCTTACCTTAAAATTTAGAAATGAGGCCATCAGTCCGGTTGACTGATGGCCTCATTTTATTTTTATGCTATTGAATAATTTGCAATTCTTTGGTTGTCTTAGTGAATGGTTCGGAGCCTGTTTTCGTTACGTGTAAACAATCTTCAATACGAACGCCTACTTTTCCAGGAATGTAAATACCGGGCTCAATAGAGAAACACATACCTTCTTCAATGACTAAATCATTGCCATGAACTAGCGATGGGTATTCATGGACAGTGGTTCCAATGCCATGGCCTAAGCGATGGTTAAAGTATTCACCATAACCAGCTTTTGTAATTACACCTCGGGCAATATCATCTAATTCGCCTGCTGTAACACCAGGTTTCACCGCTTCAGTTGCTGCTAATTGTGCTTCTAAGACAATTCCATAAATTTCTTTTTGGAAATCAGAAGGTTCCAAGTAGCTGACTGTTCGTGTGGCATCACTACAATAGCCATTATGAACGACACCTAAATCAAATAACACTAAGTCATGGGGCTCAATTTTTGTTTCGCCAGGTACCCCGTGAGGACTAGCTCCGTTTTTTCCTGTTAAGACTAACGTATCAAAACTCATTGAGCGAATACCTTGACGTTTTAATTGATACTCGATTTCTGCAACAATTTCTTGTTCCGCAACGCCTGCTTGAATTGCTTTGAAGCCAATCTCAAAAGCGACATCAGCCCAACTACCAGCTTCTAGTAAACGTTGAATTTCAGGTTCTGTTTTAATTAATTGAAGTTTTTCAATTAAAGGCGTAACATCATGCGAAAAATCGCTAGCTGGGAAATAGGTTTTCAATTGATCGAAACGAGCTAAAGAAAGAGCTTGTTTTTCTAAAGCAAAGCGTGGTGTGCCTTGTGTTCGTTTATTTAATAAAGCCGCAATTTTTTCCCAAGGATTTTCGCTATCTAAATAACCATAAACGGGATAAGTCCAACTACTCTTTTCGGCATCTTCGACTTCCAATGCAGGTGTAAATAAAAATGATTGGTCGTCCGCAGCGATAAACAAAGCTAACACGCGTTCATGAGGTTCGCTTTCGTAACCGGAAAAGTAAGCGATATGACCAGGATCACTAATATAAGTGAAGTCAATCTTTTCTTGGTGCATCCAATTTTTTAAATCGGCAATTTTTTCTTGATTCATAAAACATCCTTCTTTCTTTTATTCTGAAGTGAATCACAGTACTATCATAACATGAAATGACAAAAAGTTCCTTTTGAAATGGAAAGTAAATTTTCATGAAAAAACGATAAAACGGTTGCAAAAATAGAAGAATTTTGATATTCTAGGCTAGGAAAGAAATGTAAACAGTGTTTTCAGAAAATGAGAACAAATTCATATTTATAGGAGAAGAAACATGGAAAAACAAACAATTACAATTTATGATGTTGCTAGAGAGGCAAATGTATCTATGGCTACTGTTTCTCGTGTTGTCAATGGTAATCCCAATGTAAAACCAGCAACGCGTAAAAAAGTCTTAGAAGTGATTGATCGCTTAGATTACCGTCCTAACGCAGTCGCACGTGGTTTAGCAAGTAAAAAAACGACAACAGTGGGTGTCATTATTCCAGATGTTAGTAATGCATTTTTTGCTTCATTAGCACGTGGCATTGACGACGTAGCTACAATGTATAAATACAATATCATTTTAGCTAATTCAGATGGAGACGATCAAAAAGAAGTTACTGTATTAAACAATTTACTTGCCAAGCAAGTAGATGGGATTATCTTTATGGGTCATCGCATTACAGATGATATTCGTGGTGAATTTTCACGTTCAAAAACACCTGTTGTCTTAGCAGGTTCAATTGATCCAGACGAACAAGTTGGTAGCGTTAATATTGATTACACAGAAGCAACGAAAGATGCAACAGCGACTTTAGCGAAAAATGGAAACAAAAAAATTGCTTTTGTTAGTGGTGCATTAATCGATCCAATTAATGGTCAAAACCGAATGAAAGGCTACAAAGAAGCTTTAGCCGAAAATGGCTTATCTTATAATGAAGGCTTAGTTTTTGAATCTGAATATAAATTTAAAGCAGGCATTAATTTGGCTGAGCGTGTCCGTAATAGTGGGGCAACTGCTGCCTTTGTTACAGATGATGAGCTAGCAATTGGCTTATTAGATGGGATGCTAGATGCTGGTGTGAAAGTTCCAGAAGAATTTGAAATCATTACAAGCAATAACTCATTGCTTACAGAAGTCTCTCGTCCACGTCTATCAAGTATTACACAACCTTTATATGATATCGGTGCCGTGTCAATGCGTTTATTAACAAAACTAATGAACAAAGAAGAAATTGAAGAAAAAACAGTTGTTTTACCTTATGGAATTGATCAAAAAGGTTCAACAAAATAAATTGAATTAAACGGCTAAACTAAGAGCGTTAACTCTTAGTTTAGCCGTTTTTTGATACCTAAAAATGAGCCAGAAAAATACGTTTTCTGGCTCATTTTAGCGAGTTAATTATTATTCTTTTTATTATCGTTGTTTTTATTGTTATTGTTGTTATTATTTGTAGTGGCACGTGGAGCAAGATTTCCCCAGTAAGAAGCGTAATTGCTGTCTGTTCCACCGATCCCAAATTTATAGGTACTTTGTGGTGCACCATCTTTGGCATAGTATGAAGTCGTTGTTTTGCCAGGTGTGTTGAACTTGGCACCATTATAGGTAATTGAGCCAGGTTTTTCACCAGTAAATTCAGAAACTTTTGATTTAATAACGCTTGGATCTAATTCAAATTTTTGACCAATGCCAAACAATTCTGGATTCGCATAGTACAGCGCGTTGGCTAAGTTCGCCATATAATTCCCATTATTGTCGCCGCTGGTCATCGTCATTGGTGCTGGTAGATCATGTCCTGCCCAAGAACTTAGTGTCACAGTTGGGGTAGAGACAATCAGCCATGAATCTTTAAACTCATCAGTTGTCCCAGTTTTTCCGACCCAATCAGCACTAGCTAGATGAGGATTCAAGCCAGCTAACGTTGGTTTGAATTTTGTCGTATTCGCAGAATCCACCACTGAGCGCAACAAGTCATTCATAATAGAAGCGGTCGCCGGTGAATAAACTTGCGTTCCTTCATCTTTGTGTTCGTAGACCACATGTCCGCTATTGTCTGTGATTTTTTCAATCATGTAGGCTTTTTGATATTTACCTTTGTTAGCAAGCGCTTGGAAGCCGTTTGTTTGTGTTACAACATTTGTTTCTACTGAACCCAATGGCGCAGATTCGTAAGCCCAAGCATCTGAAGCTGGATAGTTCATTTTACTTAAGTAGTGATTGTAAGAGAAATTATCATCACCCATTTTTTTTCTTAGCTCATTATTAACATGAACGACAGGGATATTGAAAGACCAATTCAAGGCATTCCGAACAGTCACGAATTGATTTAAATCCACATTTGTGGAATTAACAAATTCACGACCATCAGCATAAGTCGTTGGGTAGTTGGCCAGACGACTTTCAGAACCAATGATTCCTTGATCAATCGCAGGACCATAGACAGAAATTGGTTTAATCGTAGAACCAACTTGACGATCGGCATTAAAGGCATGGTTGTTTTGATTAATATCGAAGTTTCTGCCGCCGATAAAACCAAGGATACGACCAGTAGCGTTATCCATTAAAATATTGCCAGTTTCAATCATTGTATTCCCATTGACATCTGCAGTGCCATCATCAAGCAAATAACCATAATTTGCGACAGCGGTTTGCATCGTGTTGTAAATATTCTGATCAATGGTTGATTGGATTGTATAGCCTTGCGACTGGATTTCGCGACGTGCTTGTTCTTCATATTGATCTAAACCAACTTGATCTAAATCATCACGATTAACTTTAGCTTTTTTCATATCTAAATCCATGACAATCTCAACTGCTTTATCTAACACCGTATAGTATAGATAGCCTTCTGTATTGACATTGGCCTGTTCAGTTGGTAAAAAGTCTTTTTTCAAGTCGTAAGCTTTGGCTTCTTCATATTCCTTTTGCGAAATAGCTTTTTCTCGGTACATACTGAAAAGAACAAAATCTTTTCTCTTCATTCCTAAAGACAAATCGTCTTTCAAGGCACCAGTGTTAGTATAGGGCGTGTAAACAATGGGACTTTGGGGAAGTCCTGCGATAAAGGCCGCTTGAGGAAGATTCAAGTCCTTGGCACTTTTACCAAAGAGTCCTTTGGCTGCTTCTTCCACGCCTGCAATATTTTCACCTTTGTTATTACGACCAAAAGGGGAGACATTTAGATAAGTTGTCACGATTTCGTCCTTAGAAAAGTATTTTTCAATACGTAAAGCTAATAAAATTTCGTTGGCTTTCCGTTTAAAGGTCGTTTCATCAGTTAAAATCTGTTGCTTGACCAATTGCTGAGTCAATGTTGAACCACCAGAAGAACCGCCGATACCTGTCGCATCAGAAATCAACGCTCGAACTAGCGCTTTTGGTACCACCCCATGATGTTCTTCAAAATATTCATCTTCTGTTGAAATAATGGCTTTTTTTAGCAATGGAGACATTTGATCGCCATTAATTCGTGTCCGAATTAAATCTGATTTGATGTTAGCAATCGGAGTACCATCTGCGTAAGTCATTTTTGACACTTCGGTAATATCACTGATTTCTTTTTGCAATTCTTCCTTCGTTGGGGGCTGTGTATCTTCAACTAGAAAAGCAAAATAGCCCATTCCAATACCTAAGCCAAGAGAGCCACCTAAGACAATCAGAATAACCCCAAAAACCACTAATGACTGAAAAACGCGAATAATGACATTTAAAATAAGTAAAAAGACATTGCCGCCAGAAGAGGTCGTTGGTTTTTGCTTATTGTTACTTGAATTATTTTTCAAAAGCTTCACCTCAATAAAATGATACATTCTGTGTTATTATAGCAAAAAAAAGCTTCTATGAATAGTTTCTACACCAATTGCCATTTTTTGTTGAAAAAACTTAAGAGAAAATAGGGAAATCTCATTTTTTGACTTTTCAAGTGTGACAGAATCGGTTACTATGAATAGGGGAATTTGATCTATTATTATGTTTTACTATAGGAGGAAAATCATGAATTCAGCTTTTTTTGAAGAATTAAAAGCCCGTGGGTTGGTCTACCAAGTCACAGATGAAGAAGCCTTACAAAAACAATTAAATGAAGAATCTGTTAAATTATATATCGGCTTTGATCCAACGGCAGACAGTTTACACATCGGGCATCTACTGCCAATTCTTATGTTACGTCGTTTCCAACAAAATGGTCATGTGCCCATTGCTTTAGTTGGTGGCGGAACAGGCATGATTGGTGATCCATCATTCAAAGATGCAGAACGTAGTTTAAACACACTTGATACAGTGAAAGCTTGGTCTGAAAGTATTAAGGGCCAGTTGTCACGTTTTATCGATTTTGAAGATGAAAAAAATCCAGCGATTCTAGCAAATAACTATGATTGGCTTGGAGAGCTTTCGTTAATTGATTTCTTACGTGATGTTGGAAAAAACTTTACAATTAACTATATGATGAGTAAAGAAAGTGTGAAACGTCGAATCGAAACAGGAATTTCTTATACTGAATTTGCGTATCAATTATTACAAGCGTATGATTTCTTGAAATTGTACGAAACAGAAGGTTGTTTATTGCAATTAGGCGGCAGTGATCAATGGGGAAACATTACTTCAGGGATTGAATTATTACGCCGAGAACAAGAAGTTCAAGGATTTGGCTTAACTATGCCTTTAATTACAAAAGCAGATGGTACCAAATTTGGTAAAACAGAAGGAAACGCAGTTTGGCTAGATGCGGAAAAAACTTCGCCATATGAATTTTATCAATTCTGGATTAACACAGATGATCGTGATGTCGTGAAATTCTTGAAATACTTTACTTTCTTAACATTGGATGAAATTGCAACAATTGAAGAAGAATTTACAGCGAACCCAGGTCAACGTGCTGCGCAAAAAGCGTTAGCCAAAGAAGTGACTACTTTAGTCCACGGTGAAGCAGCCTATCATCAAGCGGTTAAAATTTCAGAAGCTTTATTCAGCGGGGATATCCAAAGCTTAACAGCAGAAGAAATTAAACAAGGCTTTAAAGATGTACCGACGTATGAGGTGCAACCAGAGGATCAATTAAGTTTAGTCGACTTATTAGTTACCTCAAAAATAGAACCATCCAAACGTCAAGCCCGTGAAGATGTTCAAAATGGAGCGATTTACGTCAATGGAGAACGTAGACAAGATTTAGCAGCTGAATTGACAGAAACTGATAAAATCGAAGGACAATTTACTGTGATTCGTCGCGGTAAGAAAAAATATTTCTTGTTAAAATACTAAAAAAATGAAAGCTTGGGACGAAGGTCGTTTAGACAACAGGTTCCAAGCTTTCGCTTTTAAAAAAGATAAATTGGGATTAATTCTGTTACAAAAAACTCTTTTTTACTATTGGGCATATTCAATTACAGATAACTTGTGCTATGCTAGAATAAAAAGTGCAGTCGCTATAAGGAGTAGGTTATGAAATCAATTGTCGAAAAGTTAAACTTAACGAAGTATCAGCAACTAGTTATTTTAAATAGACCACAGGGAGAGTATCTATCTGAATTTGCTTCAGCCGCGCAGCAATTACCCTCAGAACCAGTTGAGCTGATTTTTGCATTTGTGAAAACAATGGCGGAATTTCAAGAGATTGTTTCAATGGTGATTGAAGGTCAACATTTAGTAGAAAATGGGTTGTTATATGTGGCTTATCCGAAAAAAGGCAATAAAATGTATCCAACCTTTGTCCACCGAGATGAAATTTTTCCAACATTACAAGTAAACGAGGCAGATGGGTATATTAAAGGCTCAACCTTAAAATTTAATCGCATGGTTAGTTTAGATGAGACTTTTACGGTTGTCGGCATGAAGAATGTTCTTAAAAAGCTAGCGAAGAATCAGACCAGTTCTGCTGTTGGGGATTATGTTCAATATTTACCGGAAATTGAAGCGTTGGTACAAACAGAACCAGCTGCTGCAGCGACATTCGCTGCATTAACGCCTGGTTATCAAAAAGAGTGGGCGCGGTATGTATTTAGTGCAAAGCGAGCGGAGACACGGAAAAAGCGGCAAACTGAAATGTTAGTCATTTTAAAAGAAGGCTATAAAACCAAAGCGCTTTATCAGCAAAGGAAGAAATAATGGCGCAGTCAATTGAAACAGTTACAGCATACATCGAAACAGTTGAACCAAACTGGCGAATTGCTTATCAGCAAGTATTAGATGTCGTTTCGCAAAATTTGCCAGCAGGATTTGAATTAACAATGCAATATGGCATGCCAACCTTTGTTGTGCCGCTTTCAGTATTTCCAGAAGGCTATCTTAACCGTGGTGATGAACCGTTACCATTTATCAGCTTAGGCGCTACTAAAAGGCAAGTAGCTTTATATCACATGGGATTAATGGGAAATGAAGCCGTCCGAAGTTGGTTTCAAGAAGCCTATCAGGAACAAGTGTCAACAAAGCTAAACATGGGGAAAAGTTGTCTTCGCTTCACTAATCCTAAGCGAATACCCTATGAACTAATTGGCGAATTAGTAACAAAAATCACGCTAGAAGAATGGCTGCAACAGTATCAACACTACCAAAAGAAAAAGAAGAATTATTAGGAGGAACCACATGTTATTAGGATCACACGTTAGTATGAGTGGCAAGAAAATGCTATTAGGCTCTGCCGAGGAAGCGGCTAGTTATGGCTCAACAACCTTTATGATTTATACAGGTGCGCCACAAAACACGCGTCGGAAACCGATTGAAGAAATGAATATTGAAGCTGGGCAAGCTTTTATGAAGGAACACAATTTAAGTAATATCGTCGTTCATGCCCCGTATATTATTAATTTAGGTAATACAATTAAAACGGAAAATTTCGGTTTTGCCGTAGACTTTTTGCGTCAAGAAATTGAGCGAGCACAAGCGTTGGGAGCAACGCAAATCACGTTACACCCAGGTGCGCATGTTGGTGCAGGTCCAGAAGCCGGCATTAAACAAATTGTTAAAGGTCTAAACGAAGTCTTGTGGAAAGAGCAAATCCCTCAAATCGCTTTAGAAACCATGGCTGGTAAAGGAACCGAAATCGGCCGTACGTTTGACGAACTAGCTGCGATTATTGACGGAGTTACGCTAAATGATAAGCTTTCTGTCACTCTGGATACTTGCCACATTAATGATGCAGGTTATAATGTAAAAGATGATTTTGATGGCGTATTAGTTGAATTTGATAAAATTATCGGATTGGATCGTTTAAAAGTTATTCATGTGAATGATTCTAAAAATCCTATGGGCTCACATAAAGATCGTCATGCCAATATTGGCTTTGGCACTATTGGTTTTGAAGCTTTAAACGGTGTGGTTCACCATGAAAAATTAACTGCTTTACCAAAAATTTTAGAAACACCTTATGTCGGAGAAGACAAAAAAAATAAAAAGGCCCCTTACGGCTTTGAAATTGCGATGTTAAAAAATCAAACATTTGATCCAGAATTATTAGAAAAAATTCAAGGACAAAACTAAAGCAACAATCGCTCTTAAAGGTCCTATTGACATTTAAGAGCGTATATTTTTGACTTTTAATCACTATTTTGCAAAAAAATCAGACTTTTTTCATTATTTAAGAGAAATCCCGCAAAAAGAACTTTTCTTTTTTTGCTATTTCTAGTAAAATAATTCATTGAGAGCAAAACTATACGGAGAGGAGAGAGTTTCAATGGCAACAGGTTGGGTAGTATTAATCGCAGTAATCGCTTTATTAGTAGGCGCTGCAGGGGGCTTTTTCCTTGCACGCAAATATATGCAAGATTATTTCAAAAAAAATCCTCCCGTTAATGAGGATATGTTACGCATGATGATGGCATCAATGGGTCAAAAACCGTCAGAGAAAAAGGTTAGACAAATGATGCAACAAATGAAAAACCAAGGAAAATAGTAAAGGTTATTCAGGTAATCATGAATAAGTGTAAAAACGGGCTGATTTTCAGTCCGTTTTTTTGTTGTTTTGCGGGAGAATAGGATAATCTAGGAGGAAAAGAGCGAAACGTTTAATCAAAAACAACAATAACGAAGAAACCTTCTAGCTCGAAAGTAGTCTTCGTAGAACAACAAAGTAAAAGGAGGGACAACTGAATGTCCATATTCAAAAAATTAGGCTGGTTTTTTAAGCAAGAGAAAAAAAGTTATATTATTGGGGTTTTCTCATTAATGATGGTCGCTCTTGTTCAATTAGTCCCGCCCAAAGTTATTGGCGTCGTTGTAGATGAAATCGTTAACAAAGAAATTCGCTTAACGAAAATTATCGTGTGGGTTGCACTCTTGATTGGTGCTGGGCTTGCCCAATATCTTTTTCGCTATATTTGGCGGATGCATATTTGGGGGAGTGCGGCTCGTTTGGAAAAAGAGCTACGGACTCAATTATTTCATCATTTCACAAAAATGGATAGCATCTTTTATCAGAAATATCGGACAGGTGACTTGATGGCGCATGCAACCAATGATTTAAATGCCATCCAAAATGTTGCTGGAGCTGGGATTTTAACGTTTGCCGACTCTGTGATTACGGGAGGAACAACGATTATCGCAATGGTTCTATTTGTCGATTGGCGCTTAACATTAATTGCTTTATTACCGCTGCCTTTATTAGCCGTCACTTCACGAGTTCTAGGTTCTAAGTTGCATGATGCCTTTCGAGATTCACAAGCTGCTTTTTCAGCGATTAATGATAAAACACAAGAAAGTATTACTGGAATTAAAGTCATTAAAACATTTGGGCAAGAAAAAGAAGATCTTGCTGATTTTACAGAGAAAATTGATGATGCTATCGTCAAAAATAAACGAACGAACTTTTTAGATGCACTATTTGATCCGTTTATTACGCTGATTATTGGTGTTTCTTATGTTTTGACAATTATTATTGGTGGTCGTTTCATCATGGAAGGAACGATTAGTTTAGGTCAGTTGGTCTCTTTCATTGCCTATATTGGGATGCTAGTTTGGCCAATGTTTGCGATTGGGCGCTTATTTAATGTGTTAGAACGTGGGAATGCTAGTTACGATCGTGTGAACGAATTATTACATGAAAAAACGCATATTATCGAACGAAAAGATGCCATCAAAACAATGGCGCAAGGGACAATTTCAATGAAGATTGATTCTTTTTCTTATCCAAAAGAAGAGACGGTGGCGTTGGAAAATATCCAATTTTCGTTGCAAGAAGGAGAAACCTTGGGGATTGTTGGCAAAACAGGCGCTGGTAAAACCACTATTTTGAAATTGTTGATGCGTGAATATGACCAATACCAAGGAACGATTTCCTTTGGAAAACATAACATTAAAAATTACACATTAGATGCATTGATGGGTGCAATGGGGTACGTGCCACAGGACCATTTTCTCTTTTCCATGACGGTACGAGATAACATTCGTTTTGCTAAACCACACTTGGAACAAGCAGCAGTTGAACAAGCGGCAGCATTAGCATTTATTAACCAAGAAATTAAAGCATTCCCTGAAGGCTATGACACAATGGTTGGGGAACGTGGCGTTTCGCTTTCTGGAGGACAAAAACAACGGATTTCTATTGCACGGGCCTTGATTGTTGAACCAGAATTGTTAATTTTAGACGATGCCTTATCTGCAGTCGATGCGAAGACTGAAGAGGCGATTTTATCAAATCTAAAAGAAACGCGCCAAGAAAAAACCACTATTATTACAGCGCATCGTTTAAGTAGTGTCATGCATGCCAAAGAAATCTTAGTGTTGGATGAAGGGAAAATTATTGAACGGGGGACGCATCCAGAGTTACTGGCTCAGAAGGGTTGGTATCAGCGGATGTGGGAAAAACAGCAATTAGAAGCGAAAATTGAAGGGAGTGAGAGTTAATGGAAGAAAAGTATCAATCCGAATGGTCCAGAGAATTACCGATGAAAGAACAATTAACGATTGTTCAGCGTTTGTTTCGTTTTGCCAAACCGTTTCGACGCATGTTTTACACAGCTATTCTCTTTGCATTTGGCTTATCAATTATCAATATTCTTTTGCCTAGAGTCATTCAAGTTTTTATGGATAATTATTTAACGCCTAAAACTGCTACAATGCAAGTGATTCTAACTTTTGCTGCTATTTATTTCTTTGGTGTCATTGTCAAAAGTATTGTTTGGTTTTTCCAATGGTATTTGTATTCGATGGCTTCTTTAAAAACGTATCAATATATACGAGTGAAATTATTTGAAAAATTACACACTTTAGGTATGCGTTATTTTGATCAAACACCAGCGGGTTCGACGGTGTCTCGTGTTACAAATGACACAGAAACATTGTTTGAATTCTGGTATGTATTCCTAATGGTGATTACAGGAATTTTTGCCGTAATCTCGTCATTTTTTGCAATGTTTCAACTCAGTCCAGAAATCTCATTTTATTGTCTAATTTTCTTGCCGATTTTATTAGTTGTGATTTGGTATTACCAAAAATTTAGTTCAAAATTATATCGCAGTATGCGGGAAAAATTAAGTCAATTAAACACCAAACTAAATGAATACATCTCTGGTATGCAAATCATTCAACAATTTCGCCAAGAAAAGCGTTTGGAAAAAGAATTTGAGGAAACCAATGATGATTATTTAAAAACACGAGTAGCAATGATTCGTATGAATTCGTTATTATTAAGTCCCATCATTAATTTGTTGTATACGTTGGCGATTGCATTGGCCTTAACTATGTTTGGCATCGATGCTTTACATTCACCTGTTGAAGCGGGGATGATTTATGCTTTTGTAACGTATGTCCAAGCTTTTTTTAATCCGATGACGCAAATGATGGACTTCCTAAGTATCTTTACAGATGGGATTGTCGCAGGTAGCCGTATTTTAAAAATTATGGATACGGAAGAATTAACGCCGCAACAATCAGTAGGTGCGAATGGGGAAATTATTCGCGGGAAAATTGAATTTCGCAATGTTACTTTTTCTTATGACGGCAAAAACGAAGTATTGAAAAATATTAGCTTTGTCGCAAATCCCGGGGAAACCGTCGCTTTAGTCGGTCATACAGGAAGTGGTAAAAGTTCAATTATTAATGTACTCATGCGTTTCTATGAATTTTATGAAGGGCAGATTTTAATTGATGATCGTGACATTCGTGATTTTCCCATGACAGAATTACGGGAAAAGATGGGCTTAGTATTACAGGACGCTTTCATGTTTTATGGAGATATTGCTGGAAATATCCGTTTACTGAATCCCAATATTACAGATGAGCAAATTAAACAGGCTGCGGAATTTGTTCAGGCAGATAAATTTATTCACACGTTACCCAATACCTATCATGCGAAAGTCATTGAACGAGGAGCGAGTTATTCTAGCGGGCAACGTCAATTAATTTCGTTTGCACGAACGATTGTGACTGATCCCAAAATTTTAGTTTTAGATGAAGCAACCGCTAATATTGATACAGAAACAGAAGGATTGATTCAAGAAGGATTAGCCAAAATGCGTCAAGGGAGAACGACAATTGCGATTGCGCATCGCCTTTCGACGATTCGTGACGCAAACTTGATTTTAGTTTTAGACAAAGGGCAGATTGTAGAACGAGGAACGCACGAAACGTTACTGGCAGAAGGTGGCCTTTATGCGGATATGTATCAGTTACAAAGTACGGAAGTTTAACGTAACAATAGAAAGAGTTAAATAACCCAAACAAAGGCATTTAGTGTTAGGAAATTCCTAATTCTAGGTGTCTTTGTAGCTCTTTAAATTGCAAAAAAGAATAGAAATGGTATGATATGAAGAGAGAAAAACAAACGAGGAAGTTAGGTGGAACTGTGAAGCCAGTTATAGTCAAAAATGTGCGAATAGGTGAAGGGAATCCCAAAATTGTGGTGCCCATTGTTGCTCCAACAGCCGAGGATATTTTGGCCGAAGCAACGGCGAGCCAAACACTAGATTGTGATTTGGTGGAATGGCGTTTAGACTATTATGAAAATGTCGCTGATTTTTCCGATGTATGTAATCTTTCACAACAAGTAATGGAACGGTTGGGGCAAAAACCGTTATTGTTAACTTTTCGTACACAAAAAGAAGGCGGCGAAATGGCTTTTTCCGAGGAAAATTATTTTGCATTGTATCATGAATTAGTAAAAAAGGGTGCGTTGGATTTATTGGATATTGAATTATTTGCGAATCCGCTGGCGGCAGATACGTTAATTCACGAAGCTAAAAAGGCGGGGATTAAAATTGTTCTCTGTAATCACGACTTTCAGAAAACACCGTCGCAAGAGGAGATTGTCGCGCGGTTACGCCAAATGCAAATGCGTCAGGCAGATATTTGTAAAATAGCTGTGATGCCACAAGATGCGACAGATGTACTTACGTTACTTTCAGCAACCAATGAAATGTACACCCATTATGCATCCGTTCCAATCGTTACTATGTCAATGGGACAGTTAGGGATGATTAGTCGCGTAACAGGTCAACTGTTCGGATCGGCACTAACTTTTGGCTCCGCCCAGCAAGCGTCTGCACCAGGCCAACTATCCGTACAAGTATTAAGAAATTATTTAAAGACATTCGAACAAAACAAGTGATTCAGAAGGTGAAAAAAGTGGCAAAGAAAAAAACACAACAAAAAACGAATGCGATGCGCATGGTGGAACAACATAAAGTACCATATAAAGAATATGAATTCGCTTGGAGTGAAGATCATTTAAGTGCAGAAAGTGTCGCTGAAAGTTTAGGTATTGAAAAAGGACGAATTTTTAAAACCTTGGTTACAGTAGGTAATAAAACAGGTCCAGTCGTGGCTGTCATTCCTGGTAATCAAGAATTAGATTTGAAAAAATTAGCGAAAGCTAGTGGCAACAAAAAGGTAGAAATGCTTCACTTAAAAGATTTAGAAGCAACCACAGGCTATATTCGTGGGGGCTGTTCACCAATTGGGATGAAAAAACAATTTCCCACCTATTTGGCTGAAGAAGCTCAACAATATTCTGCAATTATTGTTTCTGCAGGCAAACGTGGCATGCAAATTGAATTAGCGCCTGAAGCAATCCTTTCGCTAACCAATGGGCAATTTGCGGAAATAACGACAAAAGAATAAGTGGCTATAAGAAGAAGTCGAGACAGAACCGTTTATCTGTTTTTAAACGTGGAGCAAAAATCACTTGGAATTTTTGCTCCACGTGTTTAATTATCAAATTAATAAAGGAAAAGCATTAAGTAAACAGTGCTACTTTTTATTGGGATAAAATTTTTGTAATGCTTGCCGTGCAAGCATATCGGCCGCTTTGTTTTGACTTTCAGGTAGCCATTCGATTAAGAGCAAAGGAAAATTCTTTTCTAGTTGTTGATATTCTGCTAAATAAGGCTGGTACTTTTCATTTTTAGCATAGTTTTTTTCAATTGTTTGGACAACAATTTTACTATCTGAGTGGAGAAGAACGGTTTGTTGATTGTCTTCATTGGCAATCGCTTTTTTTAAAGCTTCAATCAGCACTTTAAATTCGGCTTCGTGATTACTAACAATGCCTAAAGGCACATGCAATTGTTGCCGCGATTGGTCGGTGAGGTAAACGATACCGCCGCCAGATTCACCTGGATTGCCTTTTGTTGCAGCATCTACATAAATTCTTAACATAAAATTACTCCTAATTTCTTTTTGTTCTTAAAAAAAGTATGTTACTATTATAACATATTTAAATTTAGCGGCGTTGATCCAGAAGTAGTGAGGGCACTTTATGAAAAAACAGAAATTCTATTGGCAGCCAGAATTAGCATCAACAATTATTTACTGGTCTTGCACATTTTGTATATTATTTATTAGTTTAATTTTAGCATTGGAAAATAATGGTCCTTACTTGATTAGTAATCTGGTGATGGTTCCATTTTTTGTGTTTGCTTATCTAGGAATTGCGCGGTCTTTTAATATGACAGAAACATCTTTAATTGTCAGAGATGTTTTGTGGTTTCGCAAAAAAGCACTTCCGCTTTCTCAGATAGAAAAAGTAACCTACAATGAAAAAAGCATCGAAATTTTTTCCTCAGAATTTAAGGAAGGCTCAAAAGTCTTTTTAATGAAAAAGAAAACGATTCCGTTATTTCTTGAGGCACTTAAGGTAAAAAAGCCTGAATTGAAGGTAGCAGAAGATCATTCTTTGGGCCTTCATAAAAAAGAAGAAAAAAACAAGAGTGAGTCATAAGTCGAAACGACTGGTGACCCACTCTCAAAATCTTAAAATAATCAGCTGAAACAAACGCTACGTTTACTTACTTTTTGGAGCTAAGCGCTGTTGGTTCAGCTTTTTTAGTTATCTATTTTTTTGACATGTGCTGCTTGTAGCCCACGATTGCCTTCCATTATCTCGAACTCTACAGATTGATTCTCATCAAGTGATTTGAATCCATCACCTTCTATAGCAGTGAAGTGGACAAAAATCTCATCTTCTTCGTTGTAAACGATAAAACCATAACCTTTTCTGTTATCGAACCATTTGACAATTCCTTTTTGCATCCAATTCACGCTCCTTTTAGATTTGTAAAGACACTTTCATTATACGAGAAAAGGCTACCAAACGTCAATGGTTGGGTTGTTTAAAAAAGGTTATTCTAGCCATTCTATTCAATACAAGCTATAATTTAAAAGAAACAATGTGTCACAAAGACGATAAAGAATTGAAAAGGGGTCCGTTATGAAGACAGATATTAACATTGCACAAGCAGCAACATTAAAACCTATTCAAGAGATTGCCGAAACAATCGGTCTTTCAGAAGATTCGCTCGAACTTTATGGAAAATACAAAGCGAAAATAGATTTTCCAACGCTTCAATCCTTAGAAGCGCAACCAGAAGGTAAATTAATCCTCGTTACATCGATTAATCCAACACCAGCAGGAGAAGGAAAGTCAACCGTGACCATTGGTTTAGGAGATGCATTAAATCAAATCAATAAAAAAACAGTTATTGCCCTAAGAGAACCATCATTAGGTCCTGTGATGGGGATTAAAGGTGGCGCAACAGGTGGCGGTTACGCACAAGTATTACCAATGGAAGAAATCAATTTGCATTTTACTGGTGATATGCATGCGATTACGACAGCCAATAATGCCTTAGCTGCGTTACTAGATAATCATTTACAGCAAGGAAATGAATTAAAGATTGATTCTCGACGGGTGATTTGGAAACGGGCAGTGGATCTAAATGATCGTGCGCTCAGACAGGTCGTTGTTGGTTTAGGCGGTCCTTTCCAAGGTGTACCAAGAGAAGACGGTTTCGATATTACTGTGGCAAGCGAAATTATGGCGATTCTTTGTTTAGCGCAAAATTTAACGGACTTAAAAGAACGCTTAAGTCGGATTATTGTCGCCTATAATGACCAAAGAGAGCCGGTGACGGTTAAAGATTTAAACGTGGCAGGTGCGCTGACTTTATTATTAAAAGACGCCTTAAAACCTAATTTAGTTCAAACGATTGAAGGAACTCCAGCTTTTGTTCACGGTGGTCCTTTTGCCAATATCGCTCATGGATGTAACAGTATTTTAGCGACAAAAACGGCTTTGCATCTAGGGGATTATGTCGTAACAGAAGCAGGTTTTGGTGGCGACTTAGGTGGCGAAAAATTTTTAGATATTAAAGTACCTTCTTTAGGAAAAGCACCCGATGCCGTTGTGATTGTGGCAACGATTCGCGCGTTGAAAATGCATGGCGGTTTGGCGAAAGATCAGTTAGCAGAAGAAAATTTACCAGCGTTACAAAAAGGCTTTGCCAACTTAGAAAAACATATTCAAAACATGCAACGTTATGATGTACCAGTAGTTGTTGCAATTAATGAGTTTACACAGGATACAGAGAAGGAAATTCAACTGTTGAAAGAAGCCTGCCAAGCGTTAGGCGTGCCCGTCGAGTTAACAAGTGTTTGGGCGCAAGGTGGCGCAGGTGGCACGAATCTAGCGAAAACAGTAGTAGCAGAGATTGAAGCCGATACAAAACAGTTTCAACCTTTATATAATCCTCGCCAAACTATTGAAGAAAAAATTCAAGCCATTGTACAAACGATTTACGGCGGGGAACAGGCGATTTTTTCTCCGAAAGCGCAAAAACAAATCGCAGACTTTACAAAAAATGGTTGGGATCAATTACCAATCTGCATGGCGAAGACACAGTATTCACTTTCTGACGATCCTCAAAAATTAGGACGGCCAGAAGGATTTACGATTACAATTCGTGAACTAGTTCCAAAAATCGGTGCAGGGTTTATCGTGGCGTTAACGGGTGACATTTTAACGATGCCTGGCTTGCCGAAGGTTCCTGCTGCGTTAAATATGGATGTGGACGAAACGGGTCAAGCGAGCGGTCTCTTTTAAAGCCGCTCTTTCCTGAGACCTATTTTTAGTATATACTTGAAAGTAGCTCAATAAAAAATAATGACGGAAATTTATTGCGTAGTTTATTATAAGGAGCAACGACTATGGGGGAACGAGCAGATACATTTTTAGCACACTTTAATCGCATTGAAAAGTGGATGAGAGAGAGACTGAACAATCCTGTCAACATGGGATTCAGTGAAATGACAAGACGTCTTTCCCGAAAAGAAAAAGGACAGATTGCTCAATTTGAAGAGGATTTGCTTCAAATGGCTCAGTTAAGAAATGCCATCGTTCATGAGCGAATTGCTGATGATTTTGTAATTGCAGAGCCAAACGAATGGGCAGTTCAACGAATTGAAACGATTGAACAAGCTTTAACAAAACCAGAAAAAGTAGTGCCTAAATTTGCGAAACGTGTTACAGCTTTTGAAATCACCACTTCTTTAGAAACGTTATTAACGATTATTGCAAAAAAACAATATTCTCAATTTCCGATTTATGAAAAAGGTGTATTTAAAGGATTAATCACGGTTCGAGGGATTGGTGTATGGTTTGCCATTGAGAGCACCAAAGGCGAAGTTCACATTGCCAACCGAACGGTGCGAGAATTGTTGGCATCAAATTATAAACGCAGCAACTATCAATTTGTTTCAATTGAAGCAACCGTTTTTGAAGTTGAACAAATGTTTCGGGAGCAGCCACGCTTAGAAGCTGTGCTTATTAGTAAAAGTGGCCATCCTAATGGTGAGTTAGTAGGCATTGTTCGACCAAGAGATTTAGCAAGTATTCATAGAGAAAAGGAATGACGCGATTGTTAGTAGTATATTTTTTAATCAGTGCCTTATTAGTAGGGCTTGACCAATGGAGCAAATATTTGACGGTCCAAAACATTTCTTTGGGTGAAACAAAAGAATTCATTCCTGGATTTTTGTCGCTGACCCATTTAAGAAATACCGGAGCTGCTTGGAGCTTATTAGAAGGAAAGATGATATTCTTTTATGTCATCACAGTAATTGTTAGTGTCGTGATTATTTATTTATTAATTAAGAATTATAAAAAAAGTATCTGGTATTCTGTAGGTTTATCTTTTGTCTTAGCAGGTGCCATTGGGAATTTTATTGATCGTGTACGTTTAGGCTACGTAGTGGACATGCTCCAAACGGATTTTATGAATTTTCCTATTTTTAATGTTGCAGATAGTACGTTAGTGGTCGGCGTTATTTGTATATTTATTTATTTGATTTTAGATGAAAAAGCAGCAAAGGAAGGCAAAAATGGAACAAATTAACGTAACGATTCAAACAGAAAAAGGCCGGATTGATAAAGTATTAAGTGAACATTTACCCAATCATTCCCGCTCGCAAATTCAACAATGGTTAAAAGAAAAACACGTAACAGTTAATGGTGAAACGGTCCGCGCAAATTACAAAGTTACAGCAGGCGATGAAATTGTTGTAACAATTCCTGAACCAGAAGTTCTAGATATGGTAGCAGAGGATATTCCTTTGACCATTGTTTATGAAGACAATGATGTGATTGTTGTCAACAAACCTCAAGGCATGGTCGTTCATCCTTCGGCAGGGCATCCCAAGGGTACATTAGTGAACGCGTTACTTCATCATGCGGATCACTTATCGGCGATTAATGATGTGGTGCGACCGGGAATTGTTCATCGAATTGATAAAGATACTTCGGGGCTATTGATGGTGGCTAAAAATGATCAAGCCCATGAATCATTAGCGAAACAGCTAAAAGAAAAAACATCGTTACGTAAATACGTTGCCTTGGTCCACGGTGTTATTCCTCACGATAAGGGAGAGATAAATGCGCCTATTGGTCGTTCCAAGGTTGACCGCAAAATGCAAGCGGTCATTGAAGGCGGTAAAGAAGCAGTCACGCATTTTACTGTTTTAGAGCGTTTTGATGCATTTACCTTAGTTGAATTACAACTAGAAACAGGCCGGACACATCAAATCCGTGTTCACATGAAATATATCGGTTATCCATTAGCTGGAGATCCGTTATATGGACCGAAAAAAACATTGCCTGGCAATGGACAATTTTTACATGCGAAGTTATTAGGCTTTACACATCCTACTACAGGTGAACAATTAGTCTTTGAAGCACCTTTACCAGAAGTTTTTGAAAAAACTTTACACCAATTAAGAAATAATCATTGATTTTTTTCTGAAGAAGAGGTAAACTCTTTTTTAAGAAGAAAAATAACTAAATAACTGTAACCTTTAAGTTTAGTCCCGTGAGGCTAAGAAGGAATCATGCAAAAGAACACTAGGTGCGCTTAGTTAGTAAGTTGTGTGGGCTACATGGTACCCTTGTACCTTTTTAAACTGTAACCAACATCCTCCTATCCTCATACGGGTAGGAGGATTTTTTGTTGGAAAAAATAACAGGACAATTTCAATAAAAACCCACTTATTTTTCAGCTGCTCAATTGAAGGAAGAATCGCTGACCCCAAGACAGCGAGGACGTAGATAAAAAAGAAATGAGGAGGAAATTATTATGCCAAAGAAAGAAGTTGTTGACGCAGTCACAATGAAACGAGCGCTTACTCGAATCTCGTATGAAATTATTGAAAGAAACAAAGGAATTCAAGACATTGTTTTAGTAGGAATTAAAACGCGTGGGATATACATTGCACAACGTCTAGCCGAACGCTTAAAACAATTAGAAGATATTGACGTGCCAGTTGGTGAATTAGATATTACTTTGTATCGTGATGATGTGAAAGATATGGAGGAACCTGAATTACATTCTTCTGACGTACCAGTCTCAATTGAAGGTAAAGAAGTTATTTTAGTGGATGATGTCTTGTACACGGGCCGGACCATTCGTGCTGCGATGGACGCTGTTATGGATTTAGGTCGTCCGAGAAAAATCTCTTTAGCAGTCTTAGTAGATCGTGGACATCGGGAACTACCGATTCGTGCCGATTATGTAGGAAAAAATATTCCAACATCAAAAACTGAGGAAATTATTGTGGAAATGGAAGAGCGTGACGGCGCAGATCGTATTATGATCAGTAAAGGAAACGAATAAAAAGGAGTGAACAACGTTGTCAGAAAAAGAATTTCGAAATGAGGATGCAGTCTTAGATATTAAAGACAGACCGCAAGCTTTTCACTGGGTTGGCCTAAGTTTACAACATTTATTTACGATGTTTGGTGCAACGGTTTTAGTACCAATCTTAGTGGGAATTGACCCAGGGATTGCTTTAGTCAGTTCAGGATTAGGAACAATGGTCTATCTGATTACTACAAAAGGAAAAATCCCCGCTTATCTTGGCAGTAGCTTTGCTTTTATTGCAGCGATGCAGATGTTAATGAAGAGTGATGGTTATCCAGCCATTGCCCAAGGTGCTATGACAACCGGCTTGGTATACCTAATCGTTTCATTAATCATTAAAAAAATTGGTTCCGACTGGTTGGATAAAATTTTACCGCCTATCGTTGTAGGACCTGTCGTGATGGTTATCGGTTTAGGCTTGGCGGCTAATGCCGCAAATAACGCAATGTATAACAACAACGTTTATGATTTTAAATATATTGCCGTAGCCTTAATTACTTTAGGCTTAACCATTTTTTACAACATGTTTTTCAAAGGCTTCCTAGGATTAATTCCAATTCTTTTGGGAATTGTCAGTGGGTACCTAGTCGCTTTAGCTTTCGGAATTATTGATTTAACCCCTATTAAAGAAGCTGCGTGGTTTGCTTTACCGAATTTTGAAGTACCTTTTGTTCAATATGAACCGAAATTGTATTTAAATGCCATTACAACAATGGCACCAATTGCTTTTGTAACAATGACAGAACATATTGGTCATTTAATGGTCTTGAATAAATTAACCAAGCGCAACTTTTTCCAAGACCCAGGCTTATCTAAAACTTTAATGGGAGATGGCTTAGCGCAAATTGTAGCAGGTTTTGTTGGTGGACCACCAGTTACAAGTTATGGTGAAAATATCGGCGTGCTAGCAATTACAAGAGTACACAGTGTCTTCGTGATTGGTGGAGCCGCGGTGTTCGCTGTAGCTTTAGGCTTTGTTGGAAAATTAAGTGCCTTGATTCTAAGTATCCCAGGACCAGTTATTTCAGGAATTAGTTTCGTCTTGTTCGGTGTGATTGCCGCAAGTGGTTTGAAAATCTTAATCGATAATAAGATTAATTTTGATAAGAAAAAGAATTTATTGATTGCTTCAGTAATTTTAGTCATCGGCATTGGTGGCTTAGTCTTCAAAGTAGGAACTTTTGAATTGTCTTCAATGGCATTAGCAACTGTCTTAGGAATTGTTTTGAATTTAATTTTACCGGAAAACGCACGTAGCGAAGAACAGTAGGAGGACTGGACGAATGATTATTACATCTGAACGAATTAGTTTAAAACATCTTTTAACTGCTGAGGCTTTAACCGACCGTGAAGTCATGGGGTTAATCCGTCGCGCAGGAGAATTTAAACAGGGGGCAAAATGGCACCCAGAAGAACGTCAATATTTTGCAACAAACTTGTTTTTTGAAAATAGTACTCGAACACATAAAAGTTTTGAGGTAGCTGAGAAAAAATTAGGCTTAGAAGTGATTGAGTTTGAAGCAAGTAGAAGTTCTGTTCAAAAAGGAGAAACGTTATACGACACAGTACTAACGATGTCGGCAATTGGTGTAGATGTAGCAGTCATTCGTCATGGTAAAGAAAATTATTACGATGAATTGATTCAAAGTAAAACGATTCAATGTTCTATTATTAACGGTGGGGACGGGAGTGGACAACACCCTACACAATGTTTATTGGATCTGATGACTATTTATGAAGAATTTGGTGGATTTGAAGGCTTGAAAGTGGCGATTGTGGGAGATATTACACATTCTCGCGTTGCTAAATCAAATATGCAGTTATTAAACCGTTTAGGCGCTGAAATTTATTTTTCAGGTCCAGAAGAGTGGTACGATCATCAGTTTGATGTCTATGGACAATATGTGCCGCTAGATGAAATTGTTGAAAAAGTCGATGTGATGATGTTGCTTCGCGTGCAGCACGAACGTCATGATGGTAAGGAAAGTTTTTCAAAAGAAGGCTATCATTTGGAATATGGTTTAACCAACGAACGGGCAACTCGTTTACAGAAACACGCAATTATTATGCATCCAGCGCCAGTCAATCGGGATGTTGAACTGGCAGATGAATTAGTGGAAAGTCTGCAATCAAGAATCGTCGCGCAAATGAGTAACGGAGTCTTTATGCGCATGGCAATTTTGGAAGCAATTTTACATGGAAAGGCCTAGGTGGAGAAATGAAGACGTTAATTAAGAATGGAAAAATCATCAAAAAAGAGAATCAATTGATTGAGGCAGCACTTTGGCTAGAAAATGGTGTGATTCACGCAATCGGGGAATCGTTTGACGAAGCAGATTTTGAGCAAGTGTTTGATGCGAACGGGCAACTAATCACGCCAGGCTTGGTGGATGTGCATGTTCACTTTAGAGAACCAGGCTTTACGTATAAAGAAACGATTAAAACGGGTAGTAAAGCTGCTGCTCGCGGTGGTTTTACTACGGTTTGCGCAATGCCCAATTTGAATCCAGTACCAGATACGGCTGAAAAATTAAGTGAGGTTTACGACTTAATTCAAAAAGATGCAGTCGTGAAAGTTTTACAATATGCCCCCATTACAGAAGAGCTACGGAGTGAAGTTTTAACCAATCAGAAGGCCTTAAAAGAAGCGGGCGCCTTTGCATTTACGAATGATGGTGTTGGTGTCCAAACGGCAGGAACGATGTACTTAGCCATGAAAGAAGCGGCTGCATTAAATATGGCACTTGTTGCGCACACGGAAGATGAATCTTTATTATTTGGTGGTGTGATGCATGAAGGAGAAGTTTCTAAGAAATTAGGCCTACCAGGGATTTTAAGTGCAACGGAAGCTTCACAAATTGCTCGGGATATTACTTTAGCGAAAGAAACAGGCGTTCATTATCATGTTTGTCATGTTTCAACAGAAGAAAGCGTGCGCGTTATTCGAGATGCTAAAAAAGCAGGGATTCACGTAACAGCCGAAGTTTCGCCACACCATTTAATTTTAGTCGATGAGGATATTCCTGGTGACGAAGGGTTTTGGAAAATGAACCCGCCATTACGTGGTTTAGCAGATCGACAAGCATTGATTGACGGCTTGTTAGATGGCACGATTGACTGTATTGCTACCGACCATGCGCCCCATGGTTTAGAAGAAAAACAACAATCATTTTTAAACGCACCTTTTGGTATTGTCGGTAGTGAAACGGCCTTCCAATTGATTTATACGAACTTTGTCGAAACAGGCATTTTCACATTAGAACAAGTGATTGATTGGATGGCAGTGAAACCGGCAGAAATTTTTGGATTAAACGCAGGAACACTAACAATTGGTGCACCAGCAGATATTGCAGTTTTTGACTTAGCAACAGCTGCACCAATTGATGCAGAAGCATTTGAATCAATGGCTGTCAATACACCATTTACAGGGTGGACAGTCAAAGGAAAGACACTTATGACATTTGTTGACGGAGCATTAGCTTGGTCGGAGGAGGCGCAGTAGGTTTGAAAAGGTTATTGATTTTAGAAGACGGAACAGTATTTGAAGGAAAAGCGTTTGGTGCAGAAGGCAATGTAGTAGGAGAAGTTGTTTTTACTACTGGCATGACAGGTTACCAAGAAGCAATTACTGACCAAAGTTTTAATGGACAAATGATTACTTTTACGTATCCATTAGTTGGGAATTACGGGGTCAACCGAGATGATTATGAATCCATTGCACCAACCTGTAAAGGTGTCATTGTTAAAGAGCATGCGCGGGTTGCTTCAAATTGGCGTCAACAAATGACCTTGGATGAATTTTTAAAGCGCAAAGGGATTCCGGGAATTTCAGGAATTGATACGCGTGCGCTGACTCGTAAGTTACGATCAGCTGGAACAATGAAAGGGAGCATCATTGATGCCGTGGATGATTTGCCGCATGCGTTTGATCAATTAAAAGCGACAGTCATGCCGAAAAATCAAGTGGCACAAGTCTCCACCACTAAGCCTTATCCGAGTCCAGGTATTGGGCGTAATGTGGTCGTCGTTGATTTTGGGTTGAAACATAGTATTTTGCGAGAATTATCAAAACGGCAATGCAACTTAACCGTGTTGCCTTATAATACAACGGCCGAAGAGATTTTAGAATTAAGTCCCGATGGTGTCATGTTGACAAATGGGCCTGGAGATCCCAAAGATGTGCCTGAAGCTATTGAAATGATTCAAGCAATCCAAGGAAAAGTTCCGATTTTCGGCATCTGCTTAGGTCATCAGTTATTTTCATTAGCGAATGGTGCGGATACGTATAAGATGAAGTTTGGACATCGCGGTTTGAATCATCCTGTACGAGAAATTGCAACAGGACGCATTGATTTCACTTCACAAAACCACGGATATGCCGTAGATGAAGCAACAATTGATCCAGAAAAATTACTTGTGACCCACGTGGAAGTCAATGATGGAACGGTTGAAGGCGTGCGTCATCGAGATTATCCTGCTTTTACTGTGCAATATCACCCAGATGCGGCTCCAGGACCGCACGATGGTCTTCATTTATTTGACGAATTTATGGAATTAATGGATGCATGGAAGGAGCAAAACTAATGCCAAAACGAACGGACATCAAGAAAATCATGGTGATTGGTTCAGGACCAATCATTATTGGACAAGCAGCAGAATTTGACTATGCAGGCACACAAGCCTGTTTAGCGCTAAAAGAAGAAGGGTATGAAGTTGTCTTAGTAAACTCAAATCCAGCGACTATCATGACCGATAAGGAAATCGCGGATCATGTTTATATCGAACCGATTACTTTAGAATTTGTTTCAAGAATTTTGCGAAAAGAACGTCCTGATGCTCTTCTACCAACATTAGGTGGTCAAACTGGATTAAATATGGCGATGGAATTATCGGAATCAGGAATTTTAGATGAGCTAAATGTAGAATTGCTAGGAACAAAGCTCAGTGCGATTGACCAAGCGGAAGACCGTGATTTATTTAAACAATTGATGGAAGAATTAGAACAACCGATTCCAGAAAGTGAAATTGTCAATACGGTGGAACAAGCCGTGGCTTTTGCCAAACGAATTGGCTATCCAATTATCGTTCGTCCCGCATTTACTTTAGGTGGAACAGGCGGCGGCATGTGTGATACGGAAGAAGAACTCCGCCAAATTGCTGAAAACGGTCTGAAATTATCACCAGTTACACAATGTTTAATTGAAAAAAGTATTGCTGGTTTTAAAGAAATTGAATATGAAGTGATGCGTGATTCGGCTGATAATGCGATTGTGGTTTGTAACATGGAAAACTTTGATCCTGTCGGCATTCACACTGGGGATTCGATTGTTTTTGCTCCGAGTCAAACCTTATCAGATTATGAATACCAAATGTTGCGAGATGCGTCTTTGAAAATTATTCGTGCATTAAAAATTGAAGGTGGCTGTAATGTTCAATTAGCTTTGGACCCGCATAGCTTTAATTATTATGTGATTGAAGTGAATCCTCGTGTTTCTCGCTCATCTGCACTTGCTAGTAAAGCCACAGGGTATCCCATTGCGAAGTTAGCTGCAAAAATTGCTGTTGGTTTAACATTAGATGAAATGAAAAATCCAGTTACTGGAACCACTTATGCCGAATTTGAACCAGCTTTGGACTATGTTGTTTCCAAAATTCCTCGATGGCCTTTTGACAAATTTGAAAAAGGTGCTCGAGAACTAGGAACGCAAATGAAAGCAACCGGGGAAGTCATGGCAATTGGCCGCAATATTGAAGAATCCTTATTAAAAGCAGTTCGTTCTTTAGAAATTGGTGCTTATCACAACGAGTTAGCAGAACTAAGTCATGTCAGTGATTTGGAATTAACGAAGAAAATGGTCCATGCGCAAGATGATCGATTGTTCTACTTATCAGAAGCCATTCGCAGAGGATATAGCATCGAAGAATTACAAAGTTTAACGAAAATTGATTTATTCTTCTTGGATAAACTTTTACACATTATCGAAATTGAAACAGCCCTTGAAAGTCACGTGGACAACGTAGCTGTTTTGAAAGAAGCCAAACAAAATGGTTTTTCTGATCGGAAAATCGCAGCACTTTGGGGACAAACAGAACAAGCCATCGCTGACTTCCGCAGAGCCAATCAAATTGTGCCCGTCTATAAAATGGTGGATACGTGTGCTGCAGAGTTTGAATCACACACGCCTTATTTTTATAGCACGTATGAAGTGGAAAACGAAAGCAATGTTTCGAAAAAGCCTTCTGTACTAGTATTAGGTTCTGGTCCCATTCGCATTGGTCAAGGGGTCGAGTTTGATTATGCAACGGTTCATTCTGTCAAAGCGATCCAAGCGGCTGGTTATGAAGCAATTATTATGAATAGTAATCCTGAAACAGTTTCAACAGATTTCTCTGTTTCTGATAAATTATACTTTGAGCCATTAACTTTAGAAGACGTCATGAATGTGATTGATTTAGAAAATCCGATTGGCGTGATCGTCCAATTTGGTGGACAAACAGCGATTAATTTAGCTGAGCCGCTCACAAAACAAGGCGTTAAAATTCTTGGAACAACGATTGAAGATTTAGATCGTGCGGAAAATCGTGATTTATTTGAACAAGCTTTGCAAGAGTTAGCGATTCCTCAACCACCAGGAGATACGGCCACAAGTGCAGAAGAAGCAGTCGTGATTGCTGATCGTATCGGCTATCCCGTTTTAGTTCGTCCAAGTTATGTTTTAGGTGGTCGTGCAATGGAAATTGTCGAAAATCAAAAGGATTTGGAAGATTATATGCGACATGCAGTCAAAGCTTCTCCAGAACATCCTGTCTTGGTTGATAGCTATTTATTGGGACAAGAATGTGAAGTTGATGCCATTTGTGATGGTGAAACAGTACTAATTCCAGGGATTATGGAACATATTGAACGAGCTGGCGTGCATTCTGGTGATTCAATGGCGGTTTATCCACCGCAGTATCTTTCTCAAGAAATTCAAGCAACAATTGCCGATTATACAAAAAAACTGGCACTTGGTTTAAACTGTGTAGGTATGATGAATATTCAATTTGTTATTCATGAAAATCGTGTTTATGTGATTGAAGTGAATCCTCGTGCGAGTCGAACAGTTCCTTTCTTAAGTAAAATCACAGGGATTCCGATGGCCCAAGTTGCTACAAAAGCGATTCTTGGTGAGAAACTGACTGACCTAGGATATCAAGATGGATTATATCCTGAAAGTAAACAAGTTCATGTGAAAGCCCCTGTATTCTCCTTTACGAAACTACAAAAAGTAGATACGTACTTAGGGCCTGAAATGAAATCAACTGGGGAAGTTATGGGTAGTGATTATTATTTAGAAAAAGCCTTGTATAAAGCCTTTGAAGCATCTGGCTTGCATTTGCCAAGTTATGGGGCTGTACTTTTCACCATTGCTGATGAAACAAAAGAAGAGGCGTTAGAAATTGCTAAGCGTTTTTCAGCAATTGGCTATAGTTTAGTCGCAACGGAAGGAACCGCTGACTTTTTAGCGAAGCATCAGTTGCCTGTTAAGAAAGTGACGAAAATTTCTAATCCTGAAGGGGAAACCGTGCTGGATGTCATTCGCAATGGGAATGCGCAAGTGGTAATCAATACCATGGATAAAAATCGTTCCAGTGCCAACCAAGATGGATTTTCAATCCGTCGGGAAGCAGTCGAACATGGGATTCCATTGTTTACCTCACTTGACACAGCAAATGCGATTTTAAAAGTTTTAGAATCAAGAGCCTTTACGACAGAAACCATTTAAGCAAAAATCTGGAACAATCGTCTGAGGAGGACTGTTCCAGATTCTTTTACGAAGAAATAGAAAATCATTTATAGGGGAATCAGAGAATAAAGGAGTGAAGGATACTGATGCAGAGAAAGCAAGAAATGATGACCATTGTAGCTCAAAAACAGTTAGCGCCACGGATTTATCAGTTAGACTTACAAGGCGAGTTAGTGAAAGAGATGACACGACCTGGACAGTTTGTGCATATCAAGGTTCCGCGTGCAGATTTACTTTTGCGGCGACCGATTAGCATCAACCAAATTGATCATTCGAACGAAACCTGTCGTTTGATTTATCGAGTCGAAGGCGCTGGAACGGAAGTGTTTGCCACCATGAAGGCTGGTGAACAATTAGATATTTTAGGTCCTTTAGGAAACGGCTTTGATATAACTACCGTAGCAGCTGGTCAAACTGCTTTTATCGTTGGCGGAGGAATCGGGATTCCCCCATTGTATGAATTATCAAAACAACTCAATGAAAAAGGCGTGAAAGTGATTCATTTTCTTGGTTATGCATCAAAAGAGGTTGCTTATTACCAACAAGAATTTATGGCATTAGGAGAAACACATTTTGCCACAGATGACGGCTCGTTTGGCGCTCATGGCAACGTGGGCCGTTTATTGTCAGAAGCGTTAGCAAAAGGACGGATCCCTGATGCAGTGTATGCTTGTGGTGCGAATGGTATGTTAAAAGCAATTGATTCTTTATTTCCAACACATCCACACGTTTACCTTTCTTTAGAAGAACGGATGGCCTGTGGAATTGGGGCTTGCTATGCCTGCGTTTGCCATAAAAAAGGAGACACTACTGGAGCAAAAAGTGTCAAGGTCTGTGATGAAGGTCCGATTTTTAAAGCAAGTGAGGTTATCTTATGATGAAAAATCCTTTAGCCGTTTCAATTCCAGGTTTAACATTAAAAAATCCAATTATTCCCGCCAGTGGTTGCTTTGGGTTCGGGGAAGAATATGCTAACTATTATGACCTTGATCAATTAGGTTCAATTATGATTAAGGCAACAACGCCCCAAGCACGATATGGAAATCCCACGCCACGTGTAGCTGAAACACCTAGTGGTATGCTAAATGCCATTGGATTGCAGAATCCAGGTTTAGAAGTGGTTATGCAAGAAAAATTACCGAAATTAGAAAAATACCCTAACTTACCGATTATCGCAAATGTTGCAGGTGCTTGCGAAGAGGACTATGTGGCTGTTTGCGCAAAAATTGGGCAAGCGCCTAACGTCAAAGCAATTGAACTGAATATTTCCTGTCCCAATGTGAAACATGGCGGCATAGCTTTTGGTACAGATCCAGAGGTTGCTTTTCAATTAACACAAGCAGTCAAAAAAGTCGCCTCTGTTCCGATTTATGTTAAACTATCACCAAACGTAACGGACATTGTGCCGATCGCCCAAGCAATTGAAGCAGGGGGCGCAGACGGTTTTTCTATGATTAATACATTGCTAGGGATGCGCATTGATTTAAAAACGAGAAAACCTATTTTAGCCAATCAAACTGGCGGACTATCTGGCCCAGCCATTAAACCTGTTGCTATTCGCTTAATCCGACAAGTCGCCAGTGTTTCTCAGTTGCCAATTATTGGAATGGGCGGTGTTCAAACAGTGGATGATGTCTTGGAAATGTTCATGGCAGGTGCTAGCGCTGTCGGTGTTGGTACGGCCAACTTTACAGATCCATATATTTGTCCGAAGTTGATTGACGGATTACCTAAGCGAATGGAAGAGTTAGGTATTGAATCGTTGGAACAATTAATTAAAGAAGTGAGAGAGGGGCAGCAAAATGCACGATAGACCAATTATTGCGTTAGATTTTCCCACGCAAAAAGAAGTGGCTGTTTTTTTAGAAAAATTTCCTAAGGAAGAAGCCTTGTTTGTTAAAGTGGGGATGGAACTTTTTTACGCAGAAGGACCAGCGATTGTTCGCTGGCTTAAAGAACAAGGACACGATGTTTTCTTGGATTTAAAATTACATGATATTCCGAATACTGTGGAAAAAGCGATGACAAATTTAGCAAAATTAGGCGTTGCCATTACTAATGTCCATGCAGCAGGGGGCGTTCGAATGATGCAAGCAGCTAAGGAAGGTCTAATCAAAGGGACTCAGCCAGGCGCTAAGGTTCCTGAGTTAATTGCTGTAACCCAGTTGACTTCTACTAGTGAAGAAGAGATGCACCATGATCAATTAATCAACGTTCCTTTAGAGACAAGTGTCATTCATTATGCTAAATGTGCGGAAAAAGCGGGTCTGGATGGTGTGGTTTGTTCAGCATTAGAAGCACGTGGTATTCAAGAAGCAACCAAGCAGACGTTTATTTGCTTAACACCTGGTATTCGTCCAGCAGGAAGTGCAGTAGGTGACCAACAACGGGTCGTTACGCCGCAACATGCTCGCGAAATTGGGTCCACATATATCGTTGTTGGCCGACCTATTACCCAAGCAGAAAATCCTTATGAAGCCTATCAAGAAATCAAAAAAGACTGGAGCGAAAAGTAACATGACAAAAGTAGCAAAAAAGATTGCCAAAGATTTATTAGATATTGAAGCGGTATTTTTAAACCCTAATGAGCCGTTTACCTGGGCAAGTGGCATAAAAAGCCCGATTTATTGTGATAACCGTATCACGATGAGTTATCCTGCTGTGCGTAAAGAAATTGCAGAAGGCTTAGCGGCAAAAATTAAAGAGACTTTCCCAGAAGTCGAAGTGATTGCTGGGACAGCTACCGCAGGGATTCCACATGCGGCATGGGTAGCCGATATTTTAGGATTACCAATGGTTTATATCCGCAGTAAAGCCAAAGATCACGGCAAAGGGAATCAAATTGAAGGCCGAATTTCTGAAGGACAAAAAATGGTAGTTATCGAGGATTTAATTTCAACAGGCGGTAGCGTGTTAGAAGCGGCAGAAGCGGCGGAACGTGAAGGAGCAACGGTTTTAGGCGTTGCGGCAATCTTCACTTATGAGTTACCCAAAGGAACGGCAAATTTTGCAGATAAACAGATGACGTTACTAACGTTAACCAATTATTCAACTTTAATTGATGCTGCATTAGAAGCAAATTATATCGAAGAAAAAGATGTTACCTTATTACAAGAATGGAAAAAAGATCCTGAAAACTGGGGCAAATAACCGTTGAACTAAAGAAGGTTCTTGTCGTCTGATTTTTAGTGTCATTTTCAGTAACCAGATTTAACGGTAGGAGAACTTAGGTCATTTGCCGAGGAGCGTAATGATCTAAGTTCTTTTGTTTGACGTAGAAAAGATGTTAGGATAGAGTTTTAACATGAGTTTTACCTGATTACTATGTGGAAATGAAGGAAGAGTGTATGAAAAAAATAAAAAATATGGACGTTGAATGGAGCTATACAGGCAACGATGGACCAGAACATTGGCATACGCTATGTGACTGGTTTGCAGAAGGTGCTAAGTTTGCTTATCAATCGCCAATTGCTTTAGAAAAAGAAAGTGCTGAGACAGTAAATTCTCAGATTACGTTTCATTATAAAAAAGAAGAATTCACTGAAAAAGAATTCAAAAATACGTTTCATTTTGTACCACCAAATACGGAAAGTTACGTAATGTTTGAAAATGTTGCGTATCATTTAACCGATATCCATTTTCATATGCCTAGCGAACATTTGCTATCGGGAAAGCAGTATCCGCTAGAATTCCATTTGGTTCATATGAACGATGCTGGCGAAAATTTAGTTGTCGGTTGCCTGTTTACCATCACAGAGGAAGAAAATCGTTTTTCAGAAGCGAATCATCCGATGGACTGGGAAAACGGCACGCACCAACAATGGTTTAATCCGTCAATCTTTTTACCAGAGGAGCGTCTACACTACCATTATGTAGGCTCGTTAACAACACCGCCAACTAAGGGTCCAGTGAAATGGTTTGTATTTGATACCATTCAAAAAATGGATCAAGCCTTTTTAAATAAGATTAAGGAAGGTATGTTGGCCTTTAACAATCGGCCCCTTCAGCCGTTGAATGGGCGTAAGATTTATTTTTCAAATGATTAGTGTGTGGAGGAAAAAGGGTTGAATATTCAACAAATGAAGTATGTTGCTGCCATAGCTAACAATGGGAGTTTTCGGGAAGCAGCCAAAAAACTATTTATTACACAACCTAGCTTGTCAAATAGTATTCGAGAATTAGAAGAAGAACTAGGGATTTCCCTCTTTTTACGTACCAATAAGGGCGCTTTTTTAACAGAAGAAGGAATGGTTTTTTTAGAACAAGCAGAGAAAGTTTTAGTTCAAATGGAGTTATTGGAAAATCGCTATCGCGAGACAGTGACCAGCGAACGATTCTCCATCTCTTCGCAACATTACGATTTTTTAGGTGAGGTAATTGCCAAAGTTCTTAAAAAGTATGGGGATCAATATAAAGATTTTCGTGTCTTTGAAACCACGACCTTAAAAGTAATTGAAGATGTCAAAGGATTTCACAGTGAGCTGGGGATTATTTATTTAAATGAACAAAATAGTGTCAGTATTGAACGGTATTTAGAACAAGCTAATCTAGCCTACGAGGTAATTAGTACTTTTAATACACACATTTTTTTAGGAAATCATCATCCTTTAGCCAAGCAAAAAGAAATTCATTTAGAGGAATTAGTTCCCTATCCACAAGTTCGCTTTAATCAAGAAGGAAGCAATTTTTCCTATTTTTCTGAAGATTTAGTTGAAATTCCTGAACAGGAATCGGTCATTCATACTACGGATCGTGGAACCTTGATGAATTTGTTGGTAGAAACCAATGCTTATGCTTCTGGTTCAGGAGTCGTAACGGGTTTTACGAAGAAAGAAATTCGGTTAGTGCCATTGGCGCCAGCTTTGGAAAATCGTATTTGTTTACTCTTTCCCAAAAATCGGGAAATCAGTCCAATTGGTCGCTACTTTATCAAAGAATTAAAAGCGTTGTTTAAAAAAGAGGTAGATACCAAAACATTTAGCACTAAGGAATAAAAAGAAGAGGTCGGGACAGAAGTGTTTAACTCCGAGAAATAAGAAGGAATTTCCGAAAATTGTTCTTTAATTTTTGGAGAATTTCGGCTTATTTCCGAAGGATTTGCTTCTGTTCCCGCCGTTTATTAGTTTTTGAGCGTGGAGCAAAAATCCAAAGTGATTTTTGTCCCACGCTCTTCTTTTTTGGCTCATTTTGAAACAGTAGAAATGGTTTCTCTTTCAATTAATGTGACAGGCACTTGAATGTCTTCTATGATTTGAAGGTCTTGTTGCATCGTTTGTAATAACACTTCACCAGCTAGTTTTCCCATTTCTTTAAAGTCTTGCGCCATGGTTGTTAATGGCGGTTCGACAAATGCTGCTGCTTGAATATCGTCAAAACCAATAATCGATAATTCTTCTGGCACATGAATACCTAGGTTTTTACAGTTTCGTAAACAATGTAACGCGCTGAAGTCATTATCGCAGACCACGGCTGTGAGTTGGTGCGCCTCAAAATACTGTTTAAAGTTGTGTTCATCTAAGAGATTGGTTTCCGTGATTGCTGTATGAAACGCCAGATTGGCTTCTTTTAAAGCTTGGAGATAACCTAAATAACGTTGCCGAACGGATTGTAGGGCTGGACTTCCTGAAAGGATATATCCAATTTTTGTATGTCCTAAGCCAATTAAGCGTTCGGTTGCTGTTTTACCACCAGCAAAGTTGTCTGATTGAATGGTTGCAAAAGGTAAATCATGGATCTTTTTATCCAAGACAACGACTGGAAAATTCATCAAAGCCAACTCGAACAGTAAGTCGAGATAGTCATTACTAGTAGCAGCATAATAGACAAGCCCGGCAAACTCATTCACAATGTCCGCAGCATTTTTCTCTCTCAAAAAATTAGGCGAGGTCATAAAGACTTCTAAACCAGCTGCTTGAATAGTAGGGGCCAAACCGCTATAGAAATTTCCTACTGATAAATCGTCTGCAAAAGGCAATAAAAAAAGAACTTTATTTAAAGAGGTATGAAGAGGATGCTTTGGTGCTTGAACAAAACTTCCTTTTCCTTGGTGACGTTGGATTACGCCTTGCGTTTCCAACTCAGTTAGCGCTCGTTTGGACGTAATTCTACTGACGTTAAACTGAGCCGATAATTCTTTTTCGGTAGGCACTTGCGCTCCAACAGGCAATCGCCCTGAATCAATTTCATTTTGTAAATAATCAATAATTTGTTGATATAATGGTTGCTTCATTCATTTCACCTCACAATAAGATATATCTTATTTATAGTTTACCATAAATTAATTGGTTTTAAAATGAAAAAAATGATCGAAATCACTAGACAAAGTGAAATGTAAACGCTATAATTCAATTGTTAAATGATATATCAAATTTAAGAGGTGACGAGAATGGTTTATACAGAAGTTCCAAAATCCGTAGCAACATTTATGGAGACAATTACAGAAAAATGCGGTGAAGCACATCAAGATTGGGCAAAAAACTTTCAGGCGGCCTTTGCCAATACTTTACTAACAACAGTGAAACGTCAAGAAGATGGTACTACCTTTTTATTAACAGGCGATATTCCAGCAATGTGGTTGAGAGACTCAACAGCACAAGTTCGTCCCTATTTAGTGATTGCGAAAGAAGACGAAGACCTTGCTCAAATGATTGCTGGTTTGGTTAAACGCCAGTTTCGTTATATTTGCATTGATCCTTATGCCAATGCGTTTAATGAAACAGATAATCATGCAGGCCATCAAACTGATAAGACAGAAATGAATGGCTGGATTTGGGAACGGAAATATGAAATTGATTCATTATGTTACCCGGTCCAATTAGCCTATTTACTTTATAAAAATACTGGGATGACCGAACAATTTAATTCAGATTTTGTGGAAGGCGTCAAAAAAATTCTCAACGTTTTTACAACAGAACAAGATCACGCACAGTCACCTTATTTATTTGAACGAGATACGTGGCGTCAAGAAGATACGTTGGTTGAAGCAGGGAAAGGAACACCAGTTGGCAAAACAGGGATGACATGGTCAGGCTTCCGTCCTAGTGATGATGCCTGCCAATATGGTTACTTAGTTCCTTCTAATATGTTTGCAGTCGTAATTTTAGGCTATATTCAAGAAATTTTCTCTGATGTTTTAGAAGATGCTACGATTGGGGCGATTGCTAAAAAATTACAAGAAGAGATTGAAGAAGGCATCCAAACATTTGGACGAACAAAAAATCAAAATAACGAAACGATTTACGCGTATGAAGTGGATGGCTTAGGCAATGCAAGCGTGATGGATGACAGTAATGTTCCCAATTTAGTAGCAGCCCCTTATCTGGGTTATTGTTCAACAGAGGATGAACAATATTTAACAACGCGTCAAACCTTATTAAGTAAAGAAAATCCTTACTTCTATGAAGGCAAATACGCGAAAGGGATTGGTAGCTCGCATACACCAGAAAATTACGTGTGGCCGATTGCTTTAGCAATGGAAGGAATGACAACCAAAGATAAAGCAGAAAAAGAACGAATTTTAGATTTATTAGTTGCCACAGATGCGGGGACTCATTTGATGCATGAAGGTTTTGACGTAGATAATCCTGAAAATTATACAAGAGAATGGTTTTCATGGGCTAATATGATGTTTTGTGAATTAGTTATGGATTATTTTGACATCCGAGTGGAAAAATAGGAGGAAAAGTAATGACAAAGAAAAAAGTCTATATTGTTTCCCATAGTCATTGGGATCGTGAATGGTATCTGCCTTATGAAGAACATCATATGCGCTTAATTGAATTAGTGGATAATGTATTAGATTTAATTGAAAATGATCCAGAGTTTAACAGTTTCCATTTAGATGGACAAACGATTATCTTAGACGACTATTTACAAGTTCGCCCAGAGAAAAAAGAAGCCGTGAAAAAAGCTGTCCAAGCAGGCAAACTAAAAATCGGACCATTTTATATTTTACAAGATGACTTTTTAATTAGCTCTGAATCCAATGTTCGAAACATGCTGATTGGGCATTTAGAAAGTCAAAAATGGGGAGCACCAGTTCAATTAGGTTACTTCCCGGATACATTTGGGAATATGGGTCAAACGCCTCAAATGATGCAATTAGCAAATCTGCCTGCGGCTGCCTTTGGACGCGGGGTGAAACCGATTGGCTTTGATAACCAAGTCTTAGAAAGCGACTATAGCTCACAATATTCTGAAATGTGGTGGGAAGGTCCTGATCAAACGAAAATTTTCGGCTTGCTTTTTGCTAACTGGTATAGTAATGGGAACGAAATTCCTTCAGAAAAAGAAGCGGCAATCGCTTTTTGGAAACAAAAATTGGCTGATGTGGAACGTTACGCTTCCACAAACCATTTATTGATGATGAATGGGGTCGACCACCAACCTGTACAAAGAGATATTACTAAGGCCATCGCTTTAGCCAATGAACTATTCCCAGAATATGAATTTATTCATTCCAATTTCGATGACTATTTGAAAGCTGTTCAAGAGGAGTTACCAGAAGATTTAGGAACAGTAACAGGTGAATTAACGAGTCAAGAAACGGATGGCTGGTACACATTAGCCAATACTTCTTCTGCTCGCGTCTATTTAAAACAGTGGAACACAAAAGTCCAACGCCAATTAGAAAATATCGCAGAACCTTTAGCAGCAATGGCTTACGAAGTAACTGGCGACTACCCACATGACCAATTTGATTATGCTTGGAAAACATTGCTTCAAAACCATCCGCACGATAGTATTTGTGGCTGTTCTGTCGACGAGGTTCACCGAGGCATGATGACTCGCTTTGAAAATGCCAATGATGTCGGGCATTTCTTAGCAGATGAAGCAACACGACAATTAACAGAAGCAATTGATACAAGTGTTTTCCCAGAAAAAGCGCACCCGTTTGTTTTATTTAATACTAGTGGCTATCAGAAAACGGAGGTTGTCACTGTGGAAGTGGAGATTGAACGATTGCCATTTTATACAGGAAAACCTGAAGATCTTTATCATGAATTAAAACAAAAAGCCACCCCAGATTATCAAGTGATTGATCCAACTGGAAAAGCCGTTGCAAGCCGTATTGTCAAAGAAGATGTTCGTTTTGGTTACGATTTACCTAAAGATGCTTTCCGTCAACCGTACATGGCCAAATACTTAACGGTCGAATTATCTGTCAAAGAAATGGCGCCATTCTCTTGGGATAGCTTTGCATTGATTCAAGGAGAAACGAAAGCTTTTGAAGGAAGTCTTTTGGCTCAACCAGCAACAAATGAAATGGAAAACGAATTTATTCAAGTGAAAATTGAAAACAATGGTAGCTTAACCATTGCTGACAAAAAAACAGGAGAAACATTTTCAAAATTGTTAACATTTGAAGATACTGGCGACATTGGGAATGAATATATCTTTTTCAAACCGACCGAAGACCAAGGAATTACAACCGAAAATGTAACGGCTGAAATCACGAATAAAGAAAATTCCCCTGTAAAAGCAAGTTATCAAATTAAACAAACCGTCATGTTACCAGTTGCGGCAGATGAACGATTAGAAGAAGAACAAAAGGCTGTTCGTGAGTTTAGAGAACGCCTTGCACAACGTTCAACGACGCTTCGCCCGTTCGAAATAACGACAATGGTTACAATGATCAAAGAAAGTAACCAATTGTTCTTTGAAACAACCATTAATAATCAAATCAAAGATCATCGTTTACGCGTGCTTTTCCCAACTGGCATGGTCACAGAAACACACGAAGCGGATAGTATTTATGAAGTCGTGACACGACCAAATCAAGTAAGCGACACATGGGAAAATCCAACAAACCCGCAGCACCAACAAGCGTTTGTGAATGTTCATGACCAAAACAAAGGCGTGACTATCTTCAATGAAGGCTTAAATGAGTATGAAGTCTTAGCAGATGGAACCATTGCGGTCACATTAATTCGTTGTGTTGGCGAACTAGGTGATTGGGGCT
Organism: Enterococcus sp. S183_ASV_20; assembly: GCF_018919685.1. Classification (NCBI taxonomy): domain Bacteria; kingdom Bacillati; phylum Bacillota; class Bacilli; order Lactobacillales; family Enterococcaceae; genus Enterococcus; species Enterococcus sp. S183_ASV_20. The sequence goes on along the minus strand of NZ_JAHLRI010000001.1, from coordinate 98,740 downwards.
ATTTTGCGACACCAGAAGCACAATGCCAAGGAGAATATACCTTTAAATATGGTTTGTCATTGCATGGAAAACCAGAAGAACGCTTTGCTACGTATCAACAAGCCTATAGTGCACAAATTCCTTTTACTGCAGCTACTACTGCGCGTCATGAAGGTAAACTAGCACCGAACCATGTCTACTTGACAACGGCAGAAGGACCAATTGGTTGGACAGCCGTTAAACGTCAAGAGCAAACAAATCATTTAGTCGTTCGTGGCTTTAATCTAACAGCGCAAAATATTCCTTGTGAACTTCACAAAGAGACACAACCAGCGACTTGTTTAACAAATGTATTAGAAGAACCGTTGACACCAGCGATAGAAGTTGATGCACCATTACGTCCGTTTGAAATTCGGACATGGCGTTTCGAAAAATAAATAAATAGGAGAACTTTGTTGAAAAGGACAAAGTTCTCCTATTTTCTTTTCTGTCGTTTTTTTGAGATATTTATAATAAAAATCTAGCGAAACAATGAGAAAATCATTCATTTTACGGTCAATTTGTGCTACTATAACGTCAACTGAAGGAGTGAAGCTAAATGGATTTAACCAATCGTTTTAATCGTCAAGTAAATAAAATTGCTGTTTCTTTAATTCGTCAATTTGACGAACAAGTCTCAGGAATTGAAGGTATTTTAAAATTAACGCTAGGAGAGCCGGATTTTAACACACCTGAGCATGTCAAAAAAGCAGCCAAAGAAGCAATTGATGCGAATTTTTCTCATTATACAGGGATGTCTGGTTTATTAGATGTCCGTGAAGCAGCCGCTTATTTTATGAAAGAAAAGTACCATTTGACTTACCAGCCTGCGACAGAAATTTTAGTAACAGTTGGAGCAACAGAAGCGATTTCAGCTTCGTTATTAGCAATTTTAGAACAAGGTGACAAAGTGCTATTGCCAGCACCTATTTACCCAGGGTATGAACCAATTATTACATTGGCGGGGGCGGAACCGGTATATTTGGATACACGAGACAACGATTTTGTCTTGACCCCTGAAATGATTGAAGCGGCAATGGCCGAGCATGGGGAACAAGTCAAAGCAATTATTTTAAATTATCCTAGCAACCCAACTGGTGTCACCTATAACCGCCAAGAGTTGCAAGCAATTGCTGATGTTCTAAAAAAATACGACATTTTTGTGATTAGTGATGAAATTTATAGTGAGTTAACTTATGATGAGAGTCATGTTTCGATTGCTGAAATGTTACGTGACCAAACGATTTTAATTAACGGTTTGTCGAAATCACATGCCATGACAGGCTGGCGGATTGGCTTTATTTTTGCACCAGCGATTTTAACAGCGGAGATCATTAAAGTTCATCAGTATTTAGTTACTGCGGCTGCAACTGTGTCTCAAAAAGCGGCTGTTCGTGCCCTAATCGAAGGAATGCATGATGCTGAAATTATGAAAGAAGAGTATCGGAAACGGCGCGATTTTGTTTATGAACAGATGACTCAATTGGGGTTTGAGGTTGCGCGTCCAAATGGGGCCTTTTATATTTTTGCTAAGATTCCTACTGGTTATGAACAAGATTCTATGAAATTTTGTATTGATTTAGCGCAAAAAGAAGCAGTAGCGTTGATTCCAGGTATTTCTTTTGGCCCAGAAGCAGAAGGATACGTCCGAATTAGTTATGCGTCCGATATGGATAAATTAACAACGGCCATGGAACGAATTGCACATTACATGGCGACACAACGCGTAACGCACTAGCCTTTATAGATTCTTTACACACCTTTACCTTTTATTTACATTTAATTGAAACAGAATTAACAGAGTCTTGGTAGACTAAACTTGTAACTAATTGAAAAGGAAGTGCAAAGATGAAAAAACGTGTAATTGCAGCAACTATGCTGAGTCTAGGGTTATTATTAACTGGGTGCGGAGCTCAAGGAGGCACAACTGAAAAATCCAGCGAAGCGGATAGTAACAAACCAGTTAAAATTGTCGCTGTTGGTTCCACCGCTTTACAACCGTTAGTAGATGCTGCGAAAGATCAATTTACACAAGAACATCCTAATTATACAGTTTCTGTCCAAGGTGGCGGCAGCGGAACAGGACTTTCGCAAGTTGCAGATGGCGCAGTGACCATTGGAAATTCCGATGTGTTTGCCGAAGAGAAAGATGGCGTGGATGCCTCTAAATTAGTCGATCATCGGGTGGCCGTGGTCGGTATGGGACCAGTGGTCAACAAAGAAGTCGGCGTGAAGAATTTAACGAAGCAACAATTGATTGATGTCTTTACTGGCAAAGTCAAAAACTGGAAAGAAGTGGGCGGCAAAGATCAAGAAATCGTCGTAATAAACCGCGCAAACGGAAGTGGCACCCGAGCAACATTTGAAAAATGGGGCTTAGATGGAGCTAAACCAGTTCAATCACAAGAACAAGATTCTTCGGGAACAGTTCGTAAAATTGTTGAACAAACACCAGGAGCAATCAGCTATTTAGCTTTTTCTTATATGGATGATTCCACTGTTGCCTTAAGCATTGATGGTGTTGAACCAAAAGAAGAACACGTGAAAGACAATTCATGGAAAATCTGGTCTTATGAACATATGTATACAAAAGGGGAGCCTAATAAAGAAGTAAAAGCCTTCTTAGACTATATGGTCACCGATGATGTTCAAAAAACAATTGTCAAAGACTTAGGTTATTTAGCCATCACAGACATGCAAGTAGAACGTGATGTAAATGGAAAAGTAACTGAAAAATAAACAAAAAAACTCAGCCAATAAACAGGATTGGCTGAGTTTTTTTAGGCTTCTTTTTTTGTTAAAGGCAAGGTGATTGTAAAAGTGGTCCCTAAGCCTAAGTGACTATCAATGGCGATTTTACCGCCTAATAATTCTGTGTAATTTTGGACAATAGCTAGACCTAGACCGGTGCCACCAGAATGACGGCTACGTGCTTTATCGACACGATAGAACCGTTCAAAGATCCGTTCTTGGTCTTTTTGACTAATGCCAATGCCAGTATCTTGAACAGATAAACGTAATTGCTGATTTTCTATAGCATAAGAAATAGTAATCTGACCATTTTCTTGGGAATACTGAATGGCATTTTCAATTAGATTCTTCACGATTGGATAAAACAATTCGTATTTGGTGAAAAACTGGCTCTCTGGCAGACCATGAACGACTGTTTTCAGCTGTTTTGCTGCCAATTGTTGCTGATAAGAACCGAGAATTTCTGTAATAAATTTTTCTAAAGTAATTTCTTGTTCTGCATAAGGAATTGTCGCGCTGCCCCGAGAAAGTTCTAAAATTTCTTGAATTAATTGTTGCAGACGCTGGGCATCTTTTTGCATGATGTGCAAAAATTGATTAAGGACTTCCGGATCTTCTTTGGCACCGTCTATGAGTGTCTCGGTAAAGCCCAAAAGAGAAGTGACAGGCGTTTTTAATTCATGAGACACGTTTGATACAAAATCTTTTTGCATTTTTTCTAGTTGGCGAACGCGCGTTAAATCATAGGCAATTCCTAACACTTGATAATCATTGGCGCTTTGATCATCCAAGTAACGAAGAGAAAGATCTAATCGTAAAGGTGTTGGTCCTTGTGTCACAGTGATTTCTTGATGTAAACTGTTTTTTTCAGCGACGACTTGATGGATTAAATGAATCAAATCGGCGTCTTGAATCACTTCGAGATAATTGCTTTGCATATTTTTAGCAGAGAGTCCTAACATTTCCTGCATTTTAGGGTTCAACAGACGAAGCCGTCCTTGCGTATCAATGATAAAGACACCAATCATCAACTCATCTAAAAGTTCGTGAAATTGCTCATCCGCAGACGTATACGCTTTATACGTTTGACTTACTTGTTGACTCAGTAGGTTAATAGTTTCGTAAAGTTCATTCCATTCAGAAGATTGCTGGATAATGGATCGATTTTCATCTGGATGTTTAAGCATTCGTTTCAGAATCGGTAAGACAGTCACTAGCGGTTGATTTTTTTGCCGTAACAATAAAAAGATAAACAAGGTAATTAGTAGGAACAAGATGCCAAATGTAAAGATAATATAGCGACGAAAAGATTGAATATTTTTAGAAAATAGCGCGGTTTGTTCCGAAATCCGAATAATGCCAACGATTTCTCCTGATTTTAAAACAGGCGTGGCAACGTACAGAAGTTCTTTATTTAACGTTTTACTCTTTCGTAAAGCTGAACCATAGGTAGCTCCTGATAGAACCGCAGCGATTTCAGGTCGTTTTTTGTGCGACTCTAGCGGTTCATTTTGGCTGCTGTCAAAAAAGACGGTACCATTTTTTTGCAACAAAGTTACCCGTTCTTCTGCATCATCTAACGCATGGGTGACAAGGAGTTGTTGTTGGTTTGTCAGTTGCCCTTTTTCGAAAACGGAAGGGGGCAACTGGTCTGTTAAAAGGGTATTTTTTCTTCTTAAATAGGTTTCTTGCTGAGCAACCATTTCTTTTTGAAAGAAAAAATTGGTCGCTGCAATACTCCCGACAAATAATAAAAGCATGACTGCCGCAACTAAAAAATATTCAATCCGCAGTCTCTTTTTCATCGTTTTGGCTCCTGAAAACGGTAGCCAAAGCCACGGACAGTTACTAAGTAAACGGGCCGTTTGGGATCGGGCTCGATTTTATCACGTAAATGACTAATGTGGACATCGACGATGCGACTTTGTCCAGCGAAGTCATATTGCCAAATTCGTTCCAACAAGGTTTCCCGATTAATGACCCGATCTTTGCGTTTCATGAAGTAAACGAGTAATTCAAATTCTTTCGGTGTTAGCTCAATGGGCTGATTGCGCACAAAGACTTCATAATTTTGTTCATCCACACGAATCTCGCCAATCACAAGCGGAGCTTTAGGTGTGTCCTCTTGAAGCGTTTCGGTCGTGGTAGGTTTTAAACGACGGAAAATAGCTTTCATGCGTGCTAGGACTTCTCTGGGACTAAAAGGTTTTGTTAAATAATCATCTGCCCCAATTTCTAAGCCGATGATTTTATCTACTTGTTCATCTTTGGCAGTTAAAATCAAAATAGGCGTGTCAATTTTTTCTCGACGAAGTGCTTTGGTAATTTCTAAGCCATCCATACCAGGAAGCATTACATCTAAAATTATAAAATCATATTGATTAGACAAAGCTAATTCGAAGCCGTTTTTACCATCTTCGGAAGTAGTCACCTGATAGCCTTCTTTTTCCAAATTAAAGGTTAACAAAGTTAAAATCGATGGTTCATCATCGACGACAAGAACTTTTTTCATTTACATAACTCCTTCAAGAAATTTCTGAAAATAAGTGTATATTTCACTATTGTTAGTTTAACATATTTTTAGAGGAAGAACGTACTTTAAAGTAAGCGAGAATGCTACTTTTGAGAAAAGTCAACTCATGGTATAATAGAGAAATGAAATGAGGAGAAGCGAATGATTGGTATTAGTAGTTGCTTAGGTGGGATTTGTTGCCGTTACGATGGAAAATCTCAAGAACAAGAAGCGTTAAAACAACTTGTAACTAATGGAAAAGCAATAATGATTTGTCCCGAAGTTTTAGGGGAGTTGCCTATTCCACGTCCGCCAGCAGAAATCATTGGCGGGGATGGCTTTGATGTTTGGGCGAATACTGCTTATGTATATACGGATAACGGGGAAGATGTGACTGAGACATTTAAAGCAGGGGCACAACGCGCGTATCAAAAATTAAAAGCCCTACAAATTACAACCTTGATTTTGAAAGAAAAAAGTCCCAGCTGTGGCAGCCAGCTGATTTATGATGGACAATTTTCTGGCATTAAAAAAGCTGGAGTTGGAGTCGCAACTGCTTATTTTATTCAACAAGGAATGACCGTTTATTCTGAAGAAACATGGCAACTTGCGGACATTTCTTTTTAAAAGGTAAAAACTTAGTAAAAAAAGATTGACTATTCCCTATGAAATCGGTAACCTATAAGGGATTGAAGATGGGAGCACGGCTCATGGAAATGGAAAAAACAAACCGCATGAATGCGTTATTTGAATTTTATTCGACATTATTAACGGAAAAGCAGATGAATTATATGGAGCTTTACTATGCTGATGACTTTTCTTTAGGAGAAATTGCGGAAGAATATGAGGTTAGTCGCCAAGCGGTTTATGATAACATTAAACGAACCGAAAAAATTTTAGAAGAATACGAAAAAAAGTTACATCTTTATTCAAACTATGTTGTACGGAAAGAATTTCTTGAACAACTACAGCAGTATGTTCAAGAAACTTATCCCAAAGATAGTGAAATCAAAAAATATATTGAACAAATTCAAGAAATAGAGGAATGAAACTATGGCTTTTGAGAGTTTAACAAACCGCCTACAGCAGGCAATGAGTAAAATCCGTCGTAAGGGAAAAGTTTCCGAAGCCGACGTAAAAGAAATGATGCGAGAAATCCGTTTGGCTTTATTAGAAGCCGACGTTAATTTACAAGTGGTCAAAGATTTCACAAAACGTGTCAGAGAACGGGCAGTAGGAGTCGAAGTATTAGAAAGCTTATCACCAGCCCAACAAATTGTAAAAATTGTTGATGAAGAATTAACGAAAACGTTAGGTTCAGAAACGGTTGAACTGAATAAATCTCCAAAAATCCCGACAGTGATTATGATGACAGGGTTACAAGGGGCTGGTAAAACAACTTTTACTGGTAAATTAGCAAAACACTTAATGAAAACTGAAAACGCTCGTCCGCTTTTAATCGCTGGTGACGTTTATCGTCCAGCAGCGATTGATCAGTTGAAGGTTTTAGGTCAACAATTAGAAGTTCCCGTTTTTGATATGGGAACAGATGCTAATCCAGTGGAAATTGTTCGTCAAGGGTTAGCATTAGCAAAAGAAAAGAAAAATGATTATGTCTTAATTGATACGGCCGGCCGTTTACACATTGACGAAGCTTTAATGGACGAATTGAAACAAATTAAAGAGTTGGCTGATCCCAATGAAATTCTGTTAGTTGTTGATGCGATGACGGGGCAAGATGCTGTCAACGTTGCAGATAGTTTTAATGAACAGCTTGGAATTACTGGGGTTGTTATTACCAAAATGGATGGCGATACTCGTGGGGGGGCTGCGCTGTCAATTCGGGCAGTAACGGGTGCTCCGATTAAATTTGTCGGTTCTGGTGAAAAATTAACCGATTTAGAAATTTTCCATCCCGATCGTATGTCGAGTCGTATCCTAGGTATGGGGGACATGTTGACGCTAATTGAAAAAGCGCAACAAGATTACGATGAGAAAAAAGCAGAAGAACTTGCTCAAAAAATGAAAGAAAACAGTTTTGACTTTAACGATTTCATTGAGCAATTGGATCAAGTTATGGGCATGGGACCGATTGAAGACTTATTAAAAATGATCCCTGGAATGAGTAACATGCCTGGTATTGAAAATGTCAAAGTCGATCCAAAAGATGTGGCACGGAAACGGGCGATGGTCTTATCAATGACCCCTGCAGAACGTGAAAATCCTGATCTATTAAATCCTAGTCGCCGCCGCAGAATTGCAGCTGGTTCAGGAAATAGTGTGGTTGAAGTCAATCGTATGATTAAACAATTTAAAGAATCCAAAAAAATGATGCAACAAATGTCCAAAGGGGATATGAACATTCCTGGTATGGATCAAATGTTAGGTGGCGGCGTTAAAGGCAAGCTAGGTAAAATGGCCATGAATCGTATGATGAAGAAAAACAAAAAGAAGAAAAAGAAAAAAAGATAAACAGGCTTTAGTTAATTATTGGAAGAAACAGAAAGTGCGTCATCAGTCTCTTCGACTGATGGCGCACTTTCTGTTTAAGCGTAGTTTTGGATAATTGCGTTTAACGCTTCGGCAAAACCAGCGCCGTGTTGTTCATAATATGACGTAAATCGTTCATCGCCAACATACATAAGGCCTAACCCTTTGTGTGCTTCTGGCGAATAGCTTGACCAAGAGTACATTAACCAATCTTTGTGTAATTGGAAAATTTCTTGCGCAAGTTGGCTAGTCAACTTGGGTGATTTTTGATACATGGCTAACTTAGAAAATAAATCTTTTTCCACGTTCTGCATTGCTTGCATGTCTTTTTCCGTCAAGTTTAAATATTTTTTGTTGGCTTGTTCAATCGTTTCGTTGCCATATTTTTCCCGAATCTCTTTACCATATTTTTCTTCGTTTTCTTGAACTTTTTGTTGTTTGAATGCTTCGAATTTTTGCTGATCTGACATGTTTATCTCTCCTTTGTAATGGTGTAAGGTTTGTTGAACAGAGGCTAAAAGACGATCAATTTCATTGCGCTTTTCCAATAGTTTTTGTTGATGCTCGTATAAAGCCTGTTCAACATTAAAGTCAGGTTGCTCCAAAATTTCTTTAATTTCATCTAGTTTCAGATCCAATTCACGGTAAAAAAGAATTTGTTGCAAACGATTCACCTCGGCTTGCCCGTAAATTCGATAACCAGAAGAATTAATTCTGGCTGGTTGAAGAAGACCAATTTCATCATAATATCGTAACGTCCGTGCACTGACGCCAGATAGTGAAGCCATTTTTTTAATTGTATATTCCATCATTCATTCCTCCTGACAAAATCTATCATAAACCTTTACGTAACGAGAGGGTCAAGCAAAAAAATAAAAAAAGTGAGACAACCTGTAAAAAGTTGCCTCACTTTTTCTCGATTGATTCAATTAGGCAGTTAAGCGATTAAAGAAATCCACGTAAGCATCTACAATTGATTGTAAGAAGCCAACAGTGCCATCAATAATTTTACCATCTTCACCAATTAAGTTCGTAATACCGCCAATATAGGCTTCAGGTTGTTGTAAAGTTGGAACATTTAAGAAGACTAATGATTGTCTTAAATGATGGTTCGCACCAAATCCGCTAATTGCACCTGGTGAAACACTCACCACAAGTCCTGGTTTTTTATCCCAAACGCTTTCGCCATACGGACGTGAACCGACATCCAATGCATTTTTTAAAACAGCTGGTACTGAACGGTTATATTCTGGTGTTACAAACATTACGCCATCTACTTGTTTAACTTCTTCACGGAATGTTGTCCAAGCTTCGGTGGGGGTTCCTTCATCATCCAAATCTTGATTGTATAATTCTAAATCACCTATGTTAATGAAAACAGGTTCGAAATCAGCTGGAAATAAGTCCGCCATTGTTTTTGCTACCAATTTGTTAAATGAATCTTTTCTTAAACTCCCTACAAAAATACCAATTTTTTTTGTCATGTAAATCCCTCCATTTTTCTTTTACTTACTTTATGATAGTACTTTTTCAAAAAAAGCGCAAACGTTTTATCCTTGTACATTGTTGAACTTCGTAACTTCACGTATAATAGCTAGTAAAAGGATGAGTAAAGGAGCAACTGCTTGAATAAAAAAATAAATTGGCGCCGACAGTTAACACAGTTGGAGAAACAAACATTGACTGAATTAAAAAACAAGGAAATGATTAAACAAGGAACTTTTTATAAATTGGAACAAACATTTCCTGAGGAATCAGCTTATACTTATTATGGTTTATACAGGAAGGAACAAACCATTCAAGCATATATCGTAGGGTATTGTTTTGATGGGGAAACCTTGGAAGCGACGATTGTTGCGCCAAATGTAGGACCATTTTTTGAAGAACTTGTTCAAGAACTCGAAAAGCAAGCAGCTTTGTGGGGAATGAAAGAAGTCTTTCTCGTGATGGACGACAAGCAATCTGTTGGCCTGAATTATTTTAATAGACAAGGAATTGTGCCAGCTTTTTCAGAACAGTATCTGGTTTTTCAAAGAGAAACTTACTCACAGGCGTTGGCGAAGCTGACACTTCTCCGACCACAAGTGGCTGATTTGGATTCCTTGGCTAGGTTACTCGAAGGTACGCCTTTGCCGGAGGACCTTCAACGAACACTTATTTATAAAGAAAACAATCAACTTTTAGCCACGCTACGTTTGGATCATTTTGAAAACGAATGGGGGATTTATGGCTTTGTTGTGACAAAAACGCAACGAGGTCGCGGTCTTGGCCGTCAAGTGTTACAGTCTGCGCTCCGAATGATTTTAGAAAATTCAGCTTCAGCGACTATTTTTTTAGAAGTTGAAACAGAAAATCAAGCAGCGCTTCATCTCTATCAAACAGAAGGCTTTCAAGTGAGAAACCAGTACAACTATTATCAAATTTTGTAAAAATTCTTCATTATTTCGTTTGTTTTCCTGCAAATTGGCTAAAAAAATTGAAAAAAAGTAAAGGTGTCAAGAAAAAACTCTTTACAGGTTGTTGTTAATCTGTTAAACTAACTCTTGTGATTAAGTTAATGGAGGTGTATTTAATAATGGCAGTTAAAATTCGTTTAAAACGTATGGGTTCTAAAAAGAGTCCTTTTTACCGTATTGTAGTAGCTGATTCTCGTTCTCCTCGTGATGGACGTTTCATCGAAACTGTAGGTACTTACAACCCTTTGAAAGACCCTGCAGAAGTAGTTTTAAAAGAAGATTTAGTTTTAGATTGGTTATCTAAAGGTGCGCAACCTTCTGATACAGTTCGTAACATCCTTTCAAAAGAAGGCGTTATGAAAAAACATCATGAAGCTAAAAACGTTAAGAAATAAGGTGATTGAACATGGCAGATGTGAAAGAGTTAATTTTAACTATTGTCCGTCCGTTAGTCAGTCAACCTGAAGCAGTCTCATTAGAAATTGAGGAATCAACTGATTTCCTCGAGTATAATTTGACTGTGGCCAAAGAAGATATTGGACGTATCATTGGTAAACAAGGGCGTGTTGCAAAAGCAATTCGGACAATTGTTTATAGTGTACGTATCGATGGTCCGAAAAAGGTCCGTTTAAATATTCTTGATGGTAAATAAGCATTAACAAGGAGGTAGCCTAGCTATCTTCTTTTTTTATACATAACCAAAAAGTTTTCATTGCTAGAGATAGGCCTTTCTTGCTAAAATAGATGTATCCAGAATAAAGGAGCGATTTGTATGGCAAAACGAATTATCATTATGAACTTTGATATTGAAAGTAAATCGTACCAAGCATTTTCCGAAATAAAAAAGATGCAGGCAGAAAGACAGCTTAAAGGTGAGCAAATGGCGGTTGTTACGCATGTTAATGATGGCCAGCATCAATTTAAAATCAATGATTTTATCGATTTTACAGGCAACAATCATACATCAAAAGATAGCATGATTGGGATGCTAGTAGGCATATTAGGTGGTCCTCTGGGCATTCTTTTTGGCTGGTTTGCTGGAAGTATGTATGGTGCAAGCAAAGACGCCAAAGAAATTCAAGAAGCACAAACGGTTTTTGAACATGTGATTCAAAAGATTGATGAAGGACAAACGGGATTGTTATTAATTGCAGAAGAAGAAGACAACCGTCCGCTCAACCAATTGGTTATGTTTGACTTAGGTGGCGAAATCACGCGGCTTGATTTAGAGGAAGTCCAACAAGAAATTAACGATGCGAACGAAGTTGCAAATGAAGCGAAACAATCGTGGCAAGCAAAAAAAGAACAACACAAAGAAGCAACATCGAAAGAAGAATAAGGAGCAAAGACTGTTTTCTGAATAAAGGAAAACAGTCTTTTAAAATACTAAGAAATCACGGTTTTTTATGGTAGTTTGCTAATTTTTTGTTATTTTATCGTAAAATACGGTAAACTAAGAAGGAAACTTTGAGAAAATAGATAAATTATTATTTGCTAAAGGAGCAAACTTCTTCTAAAATAAAAAGGAAGTTTAAAAGAAAGTATGGTAGCAGATGGAAATACAATTTTTAGGAACAGGCGCTGGTGTACCAGCAAAACATCGCAATGTCACAGGAATTGCGTTGAAATTATTAGATGAACGAAATGCAGTTTGGCTCTTCGATTGTGGGGAAGGGACTCAATTGCAAATTTTAAAAAGTAGTATTCGCCCAAGAAAAATTGAAAAGATTTTTATTACACATTTACATGGGGATCATATTTTTGGTTTACCTGGTTTGTTAAGTAGTCGTTCTTTTCAGGGCGGGACAGAACCTTTAGAAATCTATGGACCAGTTGGGATTGCTGACTTTGTCAAGACTTCTTTACGGGTCTCGCAATCGCGGTTGTCCTATCCACTGAAATTTATTGAATTAACGAAAGAAAATGACGTTATTTTTAAAGATAAACAATTCACTGTTCGCTGTAATATCTTGGACCATGGCATCACGAGCTTTGGCTATCGAATTGAGGAAGCAGCGCATGAAGGAGAATTACAAGTAGAGAAACTTCAAGCTTTAGGGATTCCTTCTGGGCCGTTGTATGGCAAACTCAAACGTGGTGAAACGATTGTTTTTGATGGACAGGAAATTAATGGACAAGCGTTTGTGGGAGAGCGTAAACCTGGACGAATCGTGACGATTTTAGGAGACACTCGCAAAACCAAAAATAGTGTAACTTTAGCACGACGAGCGGATGTTTTAGTCCATGAAAGTACGTTTAATAAACACGAAGCAAAAATGGCAAAAGCCTACTTCCACTCAACCAGTCAACAAGCAGCTGAAGTTGCAAAAGAAGCGCAAGTAAAACAACTTATTTTAACGCATATTAGTGCCCGTTATTTAACCAAAGAGGCCTATCAGCTTCAAGAAGAAGCCCAAGAAATTTTCCCCAATACAAAAATCGTAAAAGATATGGATATCATTGAGATTCCATTTGCCAATGAAGGAGGAGCTTAGATGGATTTAACAAATAAAGTCGTTGTCGTAACTGGAGGTTCAGCTGGTTTAGGTGAACAAATTTGTTATGAAGCAGCTAAACAAGGGGCGGTCGTCGTTGTCTGCGCCCGCAGAATTAATTTGATTGGTAAAGTTCGCGAGCAGTGTGCTGTTTTAAGCGGACGAGAAGCATTTTCTTATCAATTAGATATTGCCGATCCAGAAAGTGTTGAACGTGTGGTTGAAGCTATTTCAGCAGAAGTTGGTCCTATAGATGTTTTAGTCAACAATGCTGGTTTTGGCTTGTTTGAAAATTTTGTTGAAATTGACTTGGCTGTTGCACGCCAAATGTTTGATGTCAACGTTCTAGGAATGATGACGTTTACTCAAAAAGTAGCTATTAAAATGATTGAAGCTGGGCAAGGACATATTATCAACGTTGCTTCAATGGCTGGGAAGATGGCTACAGCTAAATCAACCGTTTATTCTGCAACGAAATTTGCTGTGTTAGGTTTTTCAAATGCTTTACGTTTAGAATTGAAACCGTTGGGTGTAGCAGTAACGACTGTCAATCCAGGACCAATCCAAACAGAATTCTTTGATAAAGCGGACCCGACAGGCACATATCTAGCTGCGGTGGATAAAATTGTTTTGGACCCTACGAAATTAGCGAAAGAAGTGGTTGGGAGTATGGGGACTTCTCGACGTGAGATTAATCGTCCATTTGTCATGGAAGCGGCAGCCCGCTTTTATACATTGTTTCCACATTTAGGAGATTTCATAGCGGGAAATATTTTAAATAAAAAATAAAGGAGTCGATCAAGTCATGAAAAATCAATGGCGTGTTATTTTGGGCCTTGTGTTGGTCTTAATTGTTGTTATTTTTGCTGTTTTAAATAATCAAGCTGTTCCAGTAAACTTTGGTTTTACTAAAATTAGTGGACCGTTAATCTTAATTATTTTAGGTTCTGCAATTATTGGCGCACTAGTTGGATTACTAACCTCCACAACCACCATTTGGAACCAACGTAAGGAATTAAAAGCTGTACAAAAAGAGTTGGATATTTATAAAAATGATATGGATAAATTAGTCAAAGAAGAAACGGAAAAAGTTCAACGTTCTTTTGATAATCAATTGGCTGATTTGCAAGCCAAACAAGCGGCAGCACCACAAGTCTCAGAACCAGTGGTCAACGAACAAACGTCAAACACAGAAGTAGACGTAACGCCTGTGTCAGGTAGTCGTATTGATCGTTATGTGAAACCTCGTGTGAATGAAGAGGAACAAAAATAAGGAAGAGACTTTATCACTAAGTTTCTTTTAAAATAAAACTGTGATATCTGCTATTTATCTAACAGATATCACAGTTTTTTTCTCAGATTTAAAAAAATGCTTTCTTTAGTTTTTGGAAAAATTTTGCTATAATTACTTGGTTAGGAGTGACGTCGTGAAAAAATCAAACTATCAATGGCAGTTACAGACAAAGACAGAATTACCTGTAGAATTTATAGAACAATTAAAAAAAGAAGAAATTAATCCATTAATTGGCCAACTTTTATGGCACCGCAATATCCGGACAGAAGAAGCATTACGTAAGTTTCTACATCCGACTATCGAAGATATTTATGATCCGTTCTTAATGCATGATATGGAGAAAGCGGTAGCCCGCATCCAGCAAGCCGTCGAAGCGGGTGAACAAATCCTTGTCTATGGGGATTATGATGCAGATGGCATCACTAGTACCACGGTTATGAAAGAAGCAATCGAATTAGTCGGTGGCATGGTTCAGTACTTTCTACCGAATCGTTTTGTTCATGGCTATGGGCCTAATAAAGACGTATTTGCTGAACAAATTGAACAAGGAGTCCAATTAATTGTAACCGTTGATAATGGTGTAGCCGGACATGAAGCAATTAACTACGCTATGGCACAAGGAGTAGATGTAATCGTTACTGACCATCATGAATTGCCTGAACAATTACCAGAAGCCTATGCGATTGTCCACCCTAGACATCCACAAGGTGACTATCCTTTTGGAGATTTAGCTGGTGTTGGCGTGGCTTTCAAAGTCGCTACTGCGTTACTTGGTGAATTGCCAATTGAGTTATTAGATTTGGTAGCAATTGGGACGATTGCTGACTTGGTTTCATTAACCGATGAAAATAGAACGTTTGTCAAAATGGGCCTTCAAATGATTCAAACTGGTGATCGAATTGGTTTAGACGTTTTATTACAAGAAGCGGGTGTGAAAAAGGAAGCTGTTTCAGAAGAATCAATTGGCTTTACCATTGGACCTCGTTTAAACGCATTAGGTCGATTAGGGGAAGCCGCACCAGGTGTTGAATTGATGACTACATTTGATGAAGAACAAGCGCTGGAAATCGCTAAATATATTGATCAACAAAACAATGAACGAAAAGACATTGTAACGACGATTGCCAAAGAAGCCCTGGATTTAATCGACCCGAATGCGCCGGTCCATATTTTAGCGAAACAAGGCTGGCATGAAGGCGTCTTAGGGATTGTCGCGGGCCGCATTATGCAAGAAACGGGGAAACCAACCATTATTTTAGCAATAGATGAATCTGGTACGACTGCTAAAGGCTCTGGACGCAGCATTAGCGCATTGAATCTCTATGAGGCGTTGAACGAAGTGCGTGAGCAATTCACTCATTTTGGTGGGCATCATATGGCAGCGGGAATGACTTTACCTGTTGAAAATATTCCTTTTGTTCAAGAACATTTGGCACACTTTATTGAAAAAAATCAAATTGATATGGCTAATGGACAAGAGTTGCTCATTAGTGAGAGCTTAGCGGTTTCGCAGGCCACGACTACTTTTATTGATCAATTGCGTATTTTGGCGCCTTTTGGGACCGATAATACTGTTCCAACTTTTGTATTTAAGGAAATCACGCCTACGCAAATTCGGCAAATTGGTGCAGATAATGCACATCTGAAATTTCAAATGAATCAAGAAGGGGCACAATTGGATGCAATTGCTTTTCAAATGGGGCCTCAAGCGGATGAACTAGCACAAGGAACCGCCGATGTGGCAGGCCAACTTTCCATCAATGAATGGAATGGTCGTAAGAAACCACAATTAATGGTGACTGATTTTGCTGTATTGGGAAGACAATTATTTGATTTTCGTGGCAAAAATAATCAAACGAAACCAATTCCTTCAGAAGCAACAGCTTATCTTTTGTTTGATGAAAAAAATCAAAAATTCATTTCAGATCCAACCGCTAATATTATTGTTTGGTCAAACCAAGAAGAATTGGTGGAAGCTGTTTCTCAAAATCAAATCGAACAACTGGTTTTTGTCGACTGTCCTGTGGAAGCAATCACGGTTAAAGAAATTGTTGAAGCGACTGAGATACAACGTATATACATGATGTTTATTTCACCAGAAGAAGCTTATTTAAACGGTATGGCTTCACGTGAACAATTTGCAACATTGTATAAATTTATTTTGCAGCAAAAAGAAGTAAATCTACGTTCCCAGCTATCGAAGGTGGCAAATTACTTAAATATCCAAGAAAAATTATTAATTTTCATGATACAGGTGTTTTTTGACTTAGGATTTGTTACAATAGAAAGCGGTGTTTTAAACAGTATTGAGAAACCCGACAATCGACCATTGACTGAAAGTCAAGTGTACCAACAACGATTGAAAAAAATAAAAACAGAAGAATTTCTACTTTACAGTGATTGTCAAACAATACAACAATGGCTGTGGAATGAGGAGGACAAATAAAAATGGATTTAAGAGATTACATTGCAAGCATTCCAGATTATCCTGAGAAAGGGATCGTGTTCCGTGACATTTCTCCATTAATGGCTAATGGGGATGCCTATCGTGAAGCAACGAAACAAATCGTGGATTACGCGAAAGAAAAAAGAATTGATATGGTTGTAGGACCGGAAGCTCGTGGCTTTATTGTCGGCTGTCCAGTGGCTTATGAACTAGGGGTTGGCTTTGCTCCGGTTCGTAAAAAAGGAAAACTTCCTCGTGAAACCATCGAAGTGACTTATGACTTAGAATATGGTTCAGATACATTAACGTTGCACAAAGATGCCATCACACCAGGCCAACGTGTTTTGATTTGTGATGACTTGTTAGCAACTGGTGGTACAATTAAAGCAACCATCGAATTAGTCGAACAATTAGGTGGTATTGTGGTTGGTTGTGCGTTCCTAATTGAATTAATGGATTTACATGGCCGCGATAAAATTGATGGCTACGATATTGTTACCTTAATGGAATACTAATCTAATTTAATTAGAAAGAGCGAAGGATTTAATCCTTCGCTCTTTCTTTGACATATTTATAAAAACGGAGCGTAGCTTGGGGGGAACACACCGTTTTATTATTTATTAAGGGAACTTACGATAAACGTATCTTGCTTGCTGTTGTTTACGTGTACGTGTATAACGCTTCTCATCCCATGACATAAACCAAAGAATAAATAACGGCGTCACGATCATAAAAGCAAGACGTAATCCTAATGTTCCCAAGAAAATACCTATAACCAATACAAAAAATAAAAATCCAACACGACGAATTGCTTCCATGTGTATCACCTCTTCATTTGATTCGAACGAGTGTTCGTATTGTTATTATACGAATGTATGTTCGTTTTGTAAAGTCTTTTCTACTAATTTATGTTAAAATAATTCGAAAAGAAGAATAATCCTTTATAATAAAGAGATTTAGGGCAATAAAAGAACACGATGCTTTGAGCATCGTGTTCTTATTGTGCTGTGATTACGTATAAAAGAGAACAGAAAAATACATGAGGATCGCTGCAAGCATGACGAACAAATGCCAAACCACATGCATAAACCGCACATTTTTCAATGAATAGAAGGCTGCACCTAATGTGTAAGACACACCCCCTGCGACCAATAACGCTGTTCCTGTAAACCCAAGAGATTCATATAACGGACGAGCAGCTATGATACAGAGCCAACCTAAAACAATATAAATAATCGTTGAAATGTTTTTCACTGTTTCTTGTTTATGCAACGTGAGGGATTTATAGACAATACCGACGATGGCGATTAACCAGACTAAACTAAATAAGGTCCAACCTAACCAACCGCCAATACTAATTAAGCAAAACGGCGTATAGCTGCCAGCAATCAATAAGAAAATAGAACTATGATCGAAGACCTGAAAGACCTTTTTGGCTCTTGTAAAAATTAAACTATGAAATAACGTTGAAGATAAAAAAAGTAGAATCAACATGGAGCCATAAATAGCATAAGATACCACGTGAATCGGTGAGCCTAAACGAGCTCCTTTAACAAGTAAAATGACTAAGCCAGCAATACTTAAACCTGCGCCTATGCCATGTGTAACTGCATTCAAGACTTCGTTCACGATTAGGTATTTTTTTGAGAAATGCGTTTTTTCCAATAAATTCACTTCCTTTATTTTAATTTGATGAAAAATTCGGCAGTGTCTGTTATACTATAACTAGATAATTAACCGTTTAATGGTATTCTACCATGAAAACAGGTTCCTTTTAAAGAAAGAGTGATAAATTTATGACAAACGTTAAAATCGTAACGGATTCTTCATGTACGATGGAAAAAAGTCTTAGAGATGAATTAAATATCCATATGATGCCTTTATCAATTATGGTTGATGGCGTTGTTTATCCAGATGATGATCATTTGCCAGGCGAAAAATTTATGGACATGATGGCTAATGCGAAGGCCTTACCCAAAACGAGTCAACCACCAATTGGTGAATTTGTAGAATTATATGATCGCTTAGGTGAAGATGGCAGTGAAGTAATTTCGATTCACATGACAAAAGGCTTAAGTGGAACGGTTGAAGCGGCCCGTCAAGCTAGCAACTTATCATCAAGTAAAGTAACGGTGATTGATAGCGATTTTACAGACCAAGGTTTGTCTTTCCAAGTCATTCAAGCAGCAAAATTGGCACAAGCGGGAGCGGGTGTTCCAGAAATTTTAGCTGAAATTGAACGCGTCAAACAAAATACTAAATTATACATTGGCATTTCAACATTGGATAATTTGGTTAAAGGTGGACGAATCAGCCGTACAACAGGATTATTATCAAACATTTTTAATATGAAAGTTGTCATGGACTTTGAAAATACGGAATTGATTCCTGTAGCGAAAGGCCGAGGCGTTAAAACGTTTAATAAATGGTTTGACGAATTGAAATCAGAATTAAGTAAGATTCCAAATGTTCGACAAATTGGCATTTCTCATGCGGATGGGCTAGAACTAGCAAATGGATTCAAAGAAGGATTACAAGCAATCTTTAAAGACATGGATATTCCCGTATTACATACGAATCCAGTCATTGCAACACATACAGGAAAAAATGCCTTTGCTATTATGTACTATACAGACTAAGAAATAACGAGGTTGGGTCTCACTCTTAAACGAGTAGACGCAACCTCTTTCTAACAAGAAAAGGAAAATTTCTTGTTGGTTTATTTAAAAGGAAGTGACGAAGATGAAAAAACAAACACAGCATATTTTGCTGACCGTCTTAACACCTATCCTCATTGCGCTAGGTGTTTTTACATTGTTAAGTGTGGCCATCCCCAAAGCAAAGCCACTATTAAAGCAAGAGAAAGTGGCCACAACTGCTCAAAAAAATCAAAAAGAAGTCATTCATTATACAGCTATCGGTGATTCTTTAACTGAAGGAATTGGCGATTTGACGAATAGTGGAGGTTTTGTTCCTATTGTGGCAGATGATTTAAAAGAACACTACAACTTGAACGGTGTTCAAACAGACAATTTTGGGAAAAATGGGGATCGTAGTGATCAAATTTTAAAACGAATCAAAGAGAAACCTGAAATTCAAAAGGGCCTTGCCTCTGCGGACGTGATTACGCTAACGGTTGGTGGAAATGACTTAATGAAAGTAATTAGTAGTAATATTTTCGACTTGAAAGTCAGCTCGTTCAATCGTCCACAAAAAGCCTATCAACGCCGAGTAAGACGACTACTTGAAGAAATCCGAGAGTACAACGAGAAGGCCCCTATTTATGTCTTAGGAATTTACAATCCCTTCTACTTAAACTTTTCCGAAATTACAGAAATGCAAGAAATCGTTGATAATTGGAATCAAGCAACCGAAGAAATGGTTCAAGAGCAAAAACGAGCCTATTTCATTCCTATCAATGATTTACTCTATAAAGGTCGTGGCGATGAAGTTGGCGTAACTGGTGGTGACTCAGAAACTACAGGAAGTAGTGCTAGCAAAGAGGATTTAAACAATTTGTTATATGAAGAAGATCGCTTCCATCCGAATAATCTTGGCTACCAAATTATGGCCGGAGCTGTCCGGGATGAAATGGTCAAGACAGAGAAAGAATGGATAACCAAATCAGAAGGTAGTGAATAAAATGAATGAAGAAAAGCCAAAAACAAGTAAATCAATTAAAAAGACACAACCAACCAATCTTAAACGAAATCCCTGGAAAATCGCTTTTCTTGTTCTAGTGGGTTTAATCATTGGTAGTGTAGCTTTCGTGACATTTCGAGCAACACAAGTTCGCGAACCAGATTTAAAGAAAATACCAGCAATTGTTGAAAAAGAAGGCGAGCCAGTCGTCACCATTCAGTCAAAAAAACAACAAGTGAACAAACTGATTGACTTTTATTTAGCCGACTTTCAAAAAGGTTCGGAGATCAAATATAAATTTTATTTAGAAAATGATGCTTTATTAAATGGAACATTTCAGGTGTTAGGGCATGACATTCCTTTTTACTTATATTTTGATCCTTACGTGATGGCGAATGGTAATGTACAATTAAAAGCAAAAAGTTTATCTATAGGAACGTTAGGCTTGCCAATTAAAGAAGTATTGAAATTTGCTAAACGTTCTTACAAACTACCTAAATGGGTTGAAATCAATCCAGATGATCAAACTGTTTTATTACGTTTAGATCAGTTTAGAATGCAAAATGGTCTATTTGTTCGAGCAGAAAAGATTAATTTAGTTGACGATGACATTCGTATGAATATATACTTGCCAAAAGAGAAATAAAAAAGGAGTGTTAGAGATGGAAGAAAAAGCAATTTTTGCAGGCGGCTGTTTCTGGTGTATGGTGCAGCCTTTTGATACACAACCAGGGATTATCTCAGTTGTTTCGGGTTATACAGGTGGGCACGTGCCTAATCCAACATATGAACAGGTTCTAACACACACAACAGGCCATACGGAAGCAGTAGAAATCACTTTTGATCCAGCGATTATTTCTTACGAACAATTAGTGGATATTTATTGGCAACAAACGGATCCTACTGATGCTTTCGGCCAGTTTCAAGACCGCGGCGATAATTATCGGCCAGTTATTTTTTATCGTTCTCAAGAACAAAAAGAAATTGCTGAGAAAAGTAAAGAACGTCTAGCTAATAGCGGCCGTTTTACAGAACCAATTGTTACCACCATCGAACCAGCAGCACCATTTTATCCTGCTGAAGAATACCATCAAGACTTTTATAAAAAAGACGCTTTGCGTTATGGATTGTCCCATCAACGTAGAAGTGAATTTATTGAAGAAAAATGGAGTGATTAATTTACATGAGACGAAGCTTTTACCATTACTTAATGACATTAAAAGGTCCGGCTAAAGATTCTGAAACTGATTTTGCCAATGAAGCGGCCAAAGATATTCAGTTTCCAAAACAAACCGAGGATTATCATGAACTTTCTTCTTATTTAGAAATGAATGCTGACTATTTAAGCAACATGGACATCTTTGATGAGTTATGGGAAAAGTACCTTGAAAACAATAAATAAATCCAGAGGAAAAGCAAACAAAGCTTTTCCTCTTTTTTCATTCATGTTATAGTAAACAAAAGTAGTGACGAATTTGTTAGAAATGAGATGAAATCTATGAAGAACAAACGAACTGTTCCTTTTTATCAATATATTATTTCGCTCCTCTGTGTCGCATTTTTAGCTGGAGGAAGTAGTTATATTTATTTTGATCATCGTGTTAAAAAGATGAGTCAAGAAGGGGCAATTACCAATGCTGATTTAAGCAAAGTGCAGGATTTATATAATGAAATTAGTACCAATTATGTAGGTGAAGTAGATAAAAATGAATTAGTTGAAGGCGCCTTAAAAGGCATGTCTGAAGCCATTGGAGACCCATACTCAACTTATCTAAATGAATCTGCTGCCAATGATTTAAACGAAAGCTTATCTGGTGATTTTGAAGGAATTGGTGCCACTATGACAATGAAAGATGGCGAACCAGTTGTAGCAGAGGCCCCTGTAGCAGATTCCCCAGCTGAAAAAGCGGGAATCAAAGAAGGCGATATTATTGAAAAGGTTGATGGTACAGCTACAAAAGGGATGAAACTAGCAGAAGTCGTCTCAAAAGTCCGAGGTAAAAAAGGAACTTCCGTTGAATTGACTATCCAAAGAGAGGGAGAAACTAAAAATATCTCAATCAAACGTGGGAAAATTCCCGTTAAAACAGTGACTGGTGAGTTAGACAAAAATGATGCACAAATTGGCTCGATTAAAATTACGTCCTTTGGTAAAAAAACATATCAAGAATTGAAAGAAACAATCACGAATTTACGTGACAAAGGAGCTAAATCCTTTGTAATTGATGTACGCCAAAATCCTGGTGGACTGCTAGATCAAGCAGAGCGAATGGCCAGTATGTTTTTAAAAAATGGCGAAACAATTGTTCAATTTGAAGACAAAAAAGGACGTACGATGAAAGAAGTTGCTTCCAAAGAATTAGACGGCGGCTTTAAAGTAAAAGAACCTGTTGCAGTTATCATTGATGGCAATAGTGCCAGTGCATCCGAAATTTTTGCTGCAGCACTGCATGAATCTGCGAATGTCCCATTAATTGGAACGAAAACATTTGGCAAAGGAACGGTCCAAACGGTGAAAGATTTAAATGACCAAACCGAAATAAAATTGACTGTTTTAAAATGGTTAACACCAAAAGGCGAATGGATCAACGAAAAAGGAATTGAACCAACCATCAAAGCTGATTACCCCGAGTATGCCTATTTAAAATTGATTCCTCGCGATAAAACGCTAAAAGAAGGAGATCAATCTGAAGATATTCAGAACTTAAATGCTATTTTAGCTGTATTAGCGTATCCTGTTGATGAAAACAATGCAAACTACACCGCAGAAACAAAAGCAGCGGTTAGCGATCTTCAACAGAAAAATGGCTTGCCTGTAACTGGAGAAATCGACAATGAAACAGCCACAAAAATTGAAGCCACTTTAGGTAAATTAATTCTTGAAAATGACGCTGCTTACGATACAGCAGTCAAAGAAATTCAAAAAAACTAGAAAAAGGTGGCACGAAGTTGAAGAAGAAACGTGATTATGTTGGGTATTTAATGTACTTTCTGAAAATTTTAGTACCAGCAATCGTAGCCGTTTTTATTTTAAGAGGATTTTTCCTGATTCCTGTTCGGGTGGATGGCCATTCTATGCAAAAAACCTTGAATCAAGGAGATATGATTGTGATGGAAAAATTCTCCGCCATTAAACGGTTTGATGTGGTGGTCTTTAAAACAGATACAGGATCGATTCTGATTAAACGTGTGATTGGTTTACCAGGAGAAGCTGTGCGTTACGAAAACGATCAATTATATGTCAATAATCAGCCAATCGCTGAACCGTATTTAACTAAAAACAGAAAAAAAGATCATGAAACGATGCCTTACACTACGAATTTTGATTCAAAAGAATTGTTAATGCAAGAAAAATTACCTAAAGATAGCTATTTTGTGCTTGGTGATAATCGCCGTATGTCCAAAGACAGCCGTTCTTTTGGTGCAATACATGCAGATCAAATCTTAGGGAAAGCACAATTTGTTTATTACCCACTCACTCATATGAAGATCATTCCTAAATAAGTAAGACCACTAGTTCGTTTATTTAAATAACGACTAGTGGTCTTTTCTAATCTGAAAAATTGTTCTCTTAGCTGAAAAATGTTAAGGTTAAAGTAATGATAGATGTAGGAGGTCATGCAAATGATTAGAAAAACAATTTTAGCAAGTTCTATCTTAGGCGTTGGGTTGCTAATTGGTGCATGTGGGAATCAAACCCAAACTCAAATGAATTCAACTAATACCAGTGAATCATCACAGCCTAAAGTAACCGAATCAAGTCGCAAGTCATCTGAAAGTGCGTCTAAAAATCAAACAACGATTAAGAAAGTCACTGATAATGAGTATAAACGCATTCTTGTGATGGAAGAAAAGGCTACAGGAACGACCTATAAAAGTATTTTGATAAAAAAACAAAATCGCTTAAAAATTGTCAACGAAACAACCGATGAATTGTTATACAATGGAACCCTATAAGAACGAAACCATTCAATAAACTCAAAAGTATAGCCATTGTTTTCAAAGAAAAATTTCTTTGGAAACAATGGTTTTTTTATTGACAAAAGAATTTCTAGGATATATAGTTAGTTACATAAGTAGTTAACCGTTTAAGCGAGGTGTAAAAATGGAATTTAATTTTTCGGGGGAAAAGCCTTTATTTCAGCAAGTAGCCGATCAGATTGCCGAAGGAATTTTTAATGGCGCTTACTTAGAAGGCGAACAAATTCCCTCAACCACAGAAATATCAAAAAGTTATCAAATCAATCCAGCCACCGTTTTAAAAGGAATGAATTTATTAGTAGAACGACAGTTGATTGAAAAGAAACGGGGGATTGGCATGTTTGTTTTACCAGGCGCTCAAGAGAGAGTAAGAAGTGCACGGAAAGAAGAATTTTTAAATAAAGAAGTCTTAGAAGTTGTCGCAGAAGCTAAAAAATTAGGGATTACAGCTGAACAATTAAAACAACTAATTGAAAGAGGGTATGACGCATGAGTTTGCGGGTGGAATCAGTAAGTAAAAAATATCATCAAAAACAAGCACTAGATAATATTTCAATTACTTTTGAAAAAGAAACGATTTATGGGCTCTTAGGCAGAAACGGGGCTGGTAAAAGTACGTTATTAAATATCATAAATAATCGAAGTTTTGCCACTTCAGGTTCCGTTAAATTGGCGGGAGAAACAGTGACCGATAATGAGGCTGCTTTGACTCATATTTACTTAATGAGTGAAGATAATTTGTTTCCTCCTCAGTTAAAAATTAAAGATATTTTTAAAACGACTGAAGGTTTTTATGGATCCTTTGACTGGTCTTTAGCCGAACAAATGTTAAGCGATTTTGATTTAGATGGTAAAAAGACATTCAAAAAATTATCAACTGGTTATCGGAGTATTGCTAAACTAATAGTGGCGCTATCCGTCCCCTGTGAGTATATTTTTTTAGATGAGCCAGTCTTAGGTTTAGACGCCAATCATCGGGAATTATTTTATACTTATTTAATTGAGACATACCAAGAACGTCCCCGTACGTTTGTGATTTCTACCCATTTGATTGAAGAAATTGCGAATTTATTAGAAGATATTATCATCATTGATCAAGGAAAATTGATTCGCGCAGAATCTATTGAAACAATTTTGAAAAACGGTCGCATTGTTTCTGGGCCGAAAGAACAAGTAGAGCGCTATACTCAGTCATTGGAAATCTTAGGCATGGACACTTTAGGTGGAGCAGTTACGGCTTACGTGTACGGCGACTTGCCGACTGAAAAAGCAGAGGTTCAAATTGCGCCGCTAAATTTACAAACATATTTTGTACAATTAACCAATAGAAAGAAGGAAAAGTAAAATGAAATTTAAAACAGCTTTGCGGTATCGTGTTATTTATCAAGTCCGTTCCTTAGCAATTTATTTTGGCTTTTATGCTTTGTTCGGCATTCTTTTTCCTCTTATTGGGTTGCTCTTTTCTAACGACGTGAACACTGTCAGCTCTGATGCAGTAATTCCTTGTCTGGTTTTTATGGGGATACTATCATTTTTGGGGATGAACACAGATTTTAAACTGTTTATTCAAAACGGGCTTTCCCGCTGGACAATTTTTTTGGTGAATTTTGTAAGTAATGCTATTTTATCTTTGGTTGGATCCTTGGCTGTACTTGTACTGATTAAAGTATTTAGCGGCAATTTCATTTCTCATTTTCAATTATCAATGAAATTAATTGATGTCTATGCACAAGGAAACTTTTTCATGTCGTGGTTGCTCTTTTTTATCTTACTAATGCTTAGTGGCTCACTTGGCTTGTTAGCAGGTGTCTTTAATGATCGGATAGATGGCGTAAAAAAACTCATTGTTTTATTGCTGTTATTAATGATTCCTATTTTACTGGGCACGATTGCACAATTAGGGGGGGCACCAATGCGCCTGAGAATGCTCCACATCTTGCAAACAATGGTTGGTTATCAATCCACTGGTTTTACTGTCCTACCACTTCTTCTGACAATCAGTTGCTTTGTTGGTATTAATCTTGGCTTGGCCTATTTATTGAATAAACATCGTGAAATTAAACGCGTAAATGCATAACTAATTAATAAGAACATGTTCAATGAGGTGAATTTGGAACATGTTCTTATTGTTTTAATTGAGAGATACATCGGAAGTACCATGACAAAGGAAAGGGCTTCCGTCAAAATAGAAAGAGAAGAAAGGAGTATGAAAAGAGTAAAAAACTTTGTAAATAAGTAAACGACAAAGAATGAAAAATGGAGGGGTAACATGGCGGTAATTGAAGCAAAAAATATCAAAAAAAGTTATGGAAAGAACGAAACAAAATTTGACGCGTTAAAAGGTGTTGATTTAAAAGTTGAAAAAGGTGAATCTGTGGCCATAATTGGTAAAAGTGGCTCTGGGAAATCAACATTTATGCACATTTTGGCATTGTTAGATCAACCAACTTCAGGAGATATTTATTTAAATGGTAAAAATGTTACTAGTATTAGAAAGAAAGTGCTGAATAAAACGAGAAATGAAGAATTTGGTTTTGTTTTTCAACAATTCTTTATGAATGCCAAGGATACAGTTTTAAATAATGTTCTTTTACCATTAAAAATTGGTGGGATTTCCGGTAGCAAGAGGAAAAAGATGGCTTTAGATGCGTTAAAAGCAGTCGGTTTGGAAGATAAAGTTCAAAATAAAGCGAATAATTTATCTGGTGGCCAAAAACAACGGGTATGTATAGCGCGTGCTTTAGTTAATAATCCGCAAATTATTTTTGCAGATGAACCTACAGGGAATTTAGATTCTGCCACTGGGAAGAAAATTGAAGAATTGTTATTTGATTTAAATAAAAATAAAGGAATTACCTTAATTATTGTGACACATGATCCAGACTTAGCAGCACGTTGTGATCGGCAAGTTCATGTTCGAGACGGCTTGATTGTAGGAGGAGATGAGTAAATGAAATTTAGAGATATTTTAAAATCAGCTAGTACCAATTTAATGCGTAATAAAGGTCGAACCGTATTGACCATTATTGCAATCTTTATTGGAGCATTTACCATAGCTTTAACTACAGGAGTCAATATTGGTGTAAATGATTATATTGACAAACAAGTCGGCAGTGTCGGTGGTGCAAATCAGTTATTTATTCAGCCAAAAATGGAGATGAATGTTGGTAACGGAACAGAACCAAGTAAATATAATCCAGAGAAAAAAACCAGTACGATTCAACAACAAAGTATGCTTGCTGAAAAAGATATTGAGAAGATTAAAAAAATCTCGGATGTTACATCAGTGGAACCAATGAAATCCGTTGCTATCGATTATATAAAAGGAGCAGATAAGCATAAATATGTATTTTCAGCAACTTCTGCGCTAGATGAGATGACCATTGATTTAGCGGCTGGCCGTAAAGTTTCGCAAACGAGCCAGGACTTCGAAATTAATTTGTCACCAGAATATGTAAAAGCGCTCGGCTATACATCTAGTAAAGCTGCCGTGGGGGAAACAGTTCAATTAGGTATCTCAAGTTCCTTGAAAGGACAAGAGCAAGTTATTGAAGCAAAAATTGTTGGCGTTAGAAATGCCAGTGTCATTCAAAATGGGCTCTCGCTGATGAATAAAGCATTGATTGATAAAGTTGTCTCAATCAATCAAGCAGATCTTCCAGAACATTTAAAAAATCAATACGCGATGATTATTGCTGAAGTTAAAAAAGACAGCACGCCAGAGCAGATTAAGGACATCAAAAAAGATTTAGACAAAGCTGGCTATTTAGCGACTACTGTCGAAGATGAAATTGGCATGATTCGTAATATAATCAATGCAATCACTGGTGTCTTAACCATGTTTGGTGCAATTGCCTTGTTAGCTGCAAGCTTTGGCATTATTAACACGCTGTATATGTCTGTCCAAGAAAGAACGCGAGAAATTGGTTTAATGAAAGCCATGGGTCTTAGCAATGGGAAAGTCTTTACAATTTTTAGTGTTGAGGCGGCTTTAATTGGCTTTTTTGGCTCAATATTAGGCATTTTAGGAGCTGTTGGGGTTGGAAATTTAGTTAATCGTTTGGCAACGGATTCTTTTTTAAAGGCTTTAACAGGATTTAAATTAATTCAATTTTCATTGCCATCTTCACTAACGATTATCTTAGTTATTATGTTTATTGCTTTTTTAGCAGGAACTTTACCAGCTCGAAGAGCAGCAAAATTAGATCCAATTGAATCTTTACGTTATGAATAATAGACTAAAAACAGCTACTTTCTCTCAATTTAACTAAAGCATATTCTTATATAAAAAGAAGGCAATAGGCGTATACTAAAAGTGTGAAAAATGAAACAAATGAGAGGAAGTTGGTTTATGAAAGCTGTTGTGATTAATCAGTACGGAAGTAAAGAGGTACTTGAAGAAGCAGAAGTAACACTGCCAGAATTATCGGAACATCAAGTGTTGGTAAAAGAATACGCGACATCAATTAATCCGATTGATTGGAAATTGCGTGAAGGATATTTAAAACAGATGTTTGATTGGTCCTTTCCGATTATTCTTGGTTGGGATGTCGCTGGTGTGATTACAGAGGTGGGGAGTCAAGTAACGGATTGGCAAGTTGGCGATAAAGTTTTTTCTCGTCCTGAAACTACTCGTTTTGGTACCTATGCAGAAGTAACGATTGTGGATGATCATTTATTAGCAAAAATCCCTGAAACAATTAGCTTTGAAGAAGCGGCTGCCGTTCCGTTGGCTGGTTTAACCGCTTGGCAAGCATTGTTTGATCATGGTCACCTTAAAGAAGGAGAAATTGTTTTAATTCATGCGGGTGCAGGTGGGGTCGGTACTTATGCGATTCAACTAGCAAAAGAAGCGGGCGCACATGTCATCACGACCGCTAGCGCAAAAAATCATACCTTACTGAAAAAAATTGGTGCAGATGAAGTGATTGATTATCATACAACGAATTTTGCAGAGGTATTAACTGATGTTGATTTAGTCTTTGATACAATGGGTGGTGAGGTTCAAAAAAATAGTTTTGCCGTCTTAAAACCAAACACCGGTCGTCTTGTTTCAATTGTGGGAATTGAAGATAAACAATTGGCAGCCGAAAAAAATATTTCTGCTGAAAGTATTTGGCTTCAACCAAATGGAGAACAATTACAAAAAATTGCTGATTTGATGGCAGCTGGAAAAGTTAAATCAATTATTGGTGAAGTTTTCCCTTTTTCTAGACAAGGGATTTATGATGCACATGCACTCAGTGAAACGCACCATGCAGTTGGTAAAATAGTTGTTCAAATGGCAGAATAAAAAGAAGCTCAGACAGTGAATTATCTTAAAATAGAAAAAGTGGGTCCTAAGTCGAAATGACTTAGGACCCACTTTTTTGTTAAGAGGACAGATGTGCCAACCAAGTTTGTGTTTCCTTAATTTCTTGATAAGTTAATTGATGACTTTGTGTCCAAACCTCTTGTACGGTTGCTCCATGATTCTGAAATAGTTGAATCACACGCATACTCTCAGGAAGTGGGACAATCGGGTCATGCTCTCCTAGAGATAATAAAACAGAAGTGTCGGTCAAGTCTGGTTGATTGGTCAATTCAACAGGAAACATGGGATGATAGAGGACAGCTTGATGGTAGCTGTCGGGATGAGTAAGCAATAATTGAATAGCGATATTGGCCCCATTTGAATAGCCAATAAAAATAATTTTATCCAATGAAAATTGATGCTCGTTAGCGGCTTGTTGAATAAACTTATGAAGCGCCTCGCCGCGTTTTTCTAGATCTTCTAAGTCATAATGACCTTCCGCTAGGCGCTTAAAATAACGATTCATTCCATTTTCTGAAACATCACCACGAATACTTAGCACAGTAGCTTGTTTATTTAGTTCTTGGGCAATTGGTAGGAGAGATGTTTCATCACCACCTGTACCGTGAAGTAGCACAAAGACAGGTGCTTCAGGATGTCCTTTTTTAAAAATTGAATGCATGTTTTTTCCTCCTTAGGCTCGTTTTGTATTGAAAGGCTTGATCACACTCTCAATATATTCACGACGGTTTTCTAAAAATGGCGCAAGAGATAACTTTTCTCCTAATGTTTCGTAAGGTTCATCCCCCATAAATCCTGGTTCATCGGTGGCTAATTCGACTAAAATATGCCCAATGCGAACATACAATGATTCAAAATAATAACGATCGACATAGCCAGAGTTTTGTAAGCCTAAATGATCAAAGAGCGCTTGCCAAGTCCCAAGTGATTTACGATCCGCTAGGCGGAATGCAACGTGATGTACTTCACCATATCCTTGTTGCGCTTGTGAGCTAGTATCATCGTCTACCAAAACGACTTGGGCACCATTGCCACCTTGTCCAACTTCTAGTAAATAGCGATTGCCTTCTTGTGCCACTACGTGAAAGCCTAGAATTTCTTCAAAGACTTCTTTGAATTCATGAAAATAGGAAATAGCTATTTCGACAGGTCCTAAGCCATAAATCGCAAATTCTGTTGGAACAGGTCCTTTTTTCCAAGGGGTGCCCGCTGCAACGCCCTGATTTAATTCATCAGAGATTAATTGATACGCTTGATCATCAAAATCCCAAAAGCGAAGGACTTTTTTCCCGAATTCTTCAGAAATGCCTGTGTGTTTGACAGCAAATTCATTGAAGCGATTTTCATAATAAGTCAAAGCTGCATCTGAAGGAACCCGGAACCCTGTTCTTGAAATTGTATTGGTTCCTTTTAATCCTTTAGGGTTATTGGGAAAATCGAAAAAGGTCATGGTTGTACCTGGTGTACCCAAATCATCAGCAAAATAGGTATGGTAAGTATAGATATCATCTTGATTCACTGTTTTTTTGACTAAACGCATCCCTAAAACATCTGTAAAGAAGTGATAGTTTTTTTCTGCATCACTTGTCATAGCTGTAACGTGGTGGATTCCTAATAATTGATCTTCTTTTTTCATCATTATTTCCTCATTTCGTTTCATTTGTTATTTTTCGTAAAGTTTTTTGAAGAAGTGTTAATTCTTCGGAAGAGAGTTGTTCAAATGCTTCTGCAATTCGCTTTGCATGCGTCGGGAAAATTTCTTCAATTAATGTTTTTCCAGCTTCTGTTAATTCAACGTAAGTAATGCGTCGGTCTTTTTCACTGGGGGTGCGCGTTACATAGCCTTTTTTATGTAATTGGTCAATAACATAAGTGGTGCTACTGCTAGCGATTAAAATTTTCTCCTTAATTTTTTGGATGGTCTGAGGACCTTTATGGAGTAACAGCTCTAATACTGAAAATTCTGTAATGTTTAAGTCATAACAAGTGACATCTTGCTTGGCAAGTTGCTCTAGTCGATGGCTGGTTCTTAATAAACCGATATAGGCTTTTAAAGCTTCTTGCTGTTGGTTCATTGTTTCACCTCTTTTTATTTCGAATTCGAGATAAATATAACTTACTTTTGGTAAGTAATCAATTAATATGCTTAAAAAGACAGCCAGCAAAAAATGTGAATTTTTGCTGGCTGTCTTTTTTGTTTATTTTAGAAGATTGTTGGAACTAAGCCGCCATCGATTCTTAAGGCTTCTCCTGAGAAAGAAGAAGAATCTGGGCTGGCCACAAAGGTAACAAAACGACCAATTTCTTCTGGTCGAATGAGCCGTTGGATTTGTGAACGAGAACGATGATTTTTCATGAAATCTTTTTCCCAATCCTCTTTGGGAATGTCTGAATCAGCGTACATATCTTCCAACATTTTTTCTACACCTTCGGTAAGGGTTGAGCCAGGCATAACCGTGTTAACGGTGACATGTGTGCCAACAGTTAAGTTGGATAAACTTTTAGCTAAGGAAAGATTCATCGTTTTTGTCATGCTATATTGGGGCATTTCGCCAGAAGGCATCACCGCTTCTTCGCTAGCGATGAAAATAATGCGACCAAAATCTTGTGCAAGCATTTTAGGTAGATAAGCTTTTGCTAATGCATTGCCTGACAACACGTTCACAGTAAAAAATTTTTCCCAAGTGGCGTCATCGATGTCCCAGTATTCCATTGGCTCAAAAATCCCCATATTGTTCACTAAAATGTCGACTTTAGGGAATTTTTCAAGCAAAGTAGCTCGTTGACTTTCAATGGAAATATCGGCAGTCCCTGCTTGAGGATGAGTGTCTGGAAACATTGTTTGTATTTCTTTAACAACTTTAGTTACTTCGGCTTCATTGCGCCCATTGATAATGACATCGGTCCCTTCACGAGCCATTTCAATCGCAATTGCTTTGCCAATTCCTTTGGTTGAACCAGTAATTAATGCTAATTTATTCGTTAAGTGTAAATCCATTTAAATCCCTCCAACGTTTGTCTATCTCTAGTGTAGGTCTTTTTCTGGACTTTTAAAAGGAAAAAGTTTTTTCGGCCCTAGGGAAACAAGCCCCAATAATTACTTAACAGCTAGATTTTCACTTTTTGGGCGTAAAACGAGTAATTATTGTCAGTAAAAAAGCATCACTTTTTTGATAGAATAACTAGAGACGAAATTGGCTAAGACCAATTTTGTAAAATTGTACATAAAAAAGAAGAGTGGGAATGCTATGAAGAAACAATATTACTGGAATATACCCGATAACTTACTAAACTCGTTAAAACAGCGGAAAAAGTTATACAACTTTTATAAAAATGAACAAAATAAGGCAAGAGAATTAGTAGAAAATTGTCAGTCGGTTCTTTTTCCTGAATTAGTCGCTTCGCTGAATAAAATAGATGAACGGATTAAATTATTGATATTCTATCAAAATTTAGAAGATTGTGAGCTTTCAGAAGAAGAAATTATTACTGTGATTGAGCGAGAATATTTTGTGACTTTTTATGAAACAATTGAAGAACCGACCACTGAAATTATTAGTAGTCATTCTATGTATTATTTA
The DNA here is from genome assembly GCF_018919685.1 of Enterococcus sp. S183_ASV_20. Lineage (NCBI taxonomy): Bacteria > Bacillati > Bacillota > Bacilli > Lactobacillales > Enterococcaceae > Enterococcus > Enterococcus sp. S183_ASV_20. The sequence continues at coordinate 65,760 of NZ_JAHLRI010000001.1, read as the reverse complement.
TTGCAACAGCCGACTAAAGAAATGCTTTGGGATTTAGACTTTAGTAACATGTTAAAACAAGGTCAGTTAGTTGATTTAATGGATTACCAAAAATTGACCAAATGTTATCAAAAGCTGCAGAATCAAGCTAAAAATTTGATTGAAAAATTAAATAAAGAAACATTTTACACATTCTATAGTCAACTTTTATTGATTGATTGCCAATGCAAATTATTAATAGAAGAGGCGCTTCTAAAAGAAGAATCATTGATGACGGTCGATGAATGCTTAACAGCCATTAAGCAAGAAATTCGAAAAATTCATTTTGAACAATTTAAATACCAACATTATTTATTTGAAGATTTATCTTTGCGGTACCAAGTTTAACAAAAGTGACAAAAAGAATGGTTGAATCTAACAAGAATGTTCGTTGTTTTCTGTTATATAAAAAGATATGATAGTTTCTGTAGAAAAAATAAAGGAGACGATTCATGAACGCAAATCGCTTAAAGTTATTGATGATGGGGTTAATGGTTCTTGACCATATTAGTTATTTTGTTCCGCCAGAATGGGCACTGATTTTTCATGTAATTACTCGTTGTGTCGGTGTGTTTTTTGGTTACATGGCTGTAGAAGGTTTCAACTATACACGGAATGTTTATCGTTACAATGGTCGTTTGTATATTTGGGCAGCAATCATGTTTGTTGGAAATACGCTTCTAAATCATTTAGTGAATAATCCAGCTGTCGCTGTTCACAACAATATTTTCTTCACCTTAGCCCTTGGTGTCAGTATGTTAATTGTGACAAAAGCGATGCTAGAGATGCCAAAAATCAGTTTAAAAATTGTTTTATTGATTAGTATACTAGCAATTTTAGGAATAGGAGCAATGTTTGCTGAAGGTGGCATTGTGATGTTACCTTTTATGTTGATTACGTATTTAGCCAGAAAGAGACTTGTCTTACGGAACTGTTTATATGGTGCATTAGCGCTCTTTTTCTTAGTTACAAGTTTTCAATGGTTGGGAGATTGGCCAACGACAATTGAAATGTTAGCTTATAATTCTGATTTTATGTTTATCACTGTGTTACCCTTTATATCGCTTTACAATGGTGAGAGAGGGAGCAAAGCACCATTTTTCAAATATTTATTTTACGGATTCTATCCGCTCCATTTATGGCTGATTGCATTGATAGCCAATTACGTTCATTAAACCTTTTTATATTAAAAGAATAAAAACAGCGACTCACAAAAATGTGAGTCGCTGTTTTTTTAGATGGGTAAGATACTGATTCCTAAAAGAAGAGTGACAAGTAGAAAAACAAAAAGCACAATTCGCTTATCATGAACCAGTAAGGCAATGTATTCTCGGATTAGAGCAGTTGGTAAAAAATATAAGGCAGTTGGCGCCCCGACACCTTCAGCTTTTAAGCCGACACGATGGGCATACATAGCTCCTCGTAAGACATGATAGTTATTTGTTGAAAAAATAACAGAGGGTTGTTTAGAATCAGACGGCATCTTTTGCCAATCTGCCTGAATTATTGCTTTAGAAAACAACATATTTTCATAAGTGGTTGTGGATTGGTCCTCCATCAAAATTGCTTCTGCAGGAATATTTTGTGAAAGCAAATATTTTTTCATTGCGAAAGCTTCGGCCACAGGTTCGTCAGGACCTTGACCACCGCTGACTACAAATTTAGCAGTGGGATTTTTTTCATAATATTCAATCCCTTTATCTAACCGACTCTTCAAAAGTGGAGGTACTTCCTCGCTACGAATTCCCGAACCTAAAACAATGATATAATCAACCGCTTTTTTTAAAGGAATCATTTGGTACATCCATGAATACAAGACGTAAGCAGCAAATAGAAAGGTCAGCAAAAGATCCATTAACAATAGAAAAAGTAAGAACAGAAAAAGCACATAAGGTATTTGCGCTGTGCCAACTGATAATAAATATAGAAAGGCTGGTAAAGCAATTAATAAGTTCAGCCCTAAGCCCGCCGACAATTTAGCCGTGACACTTTTGCCTTCTTTCGTTTGCATCGTACGTGAGTTAAAAATAAAGTAAAGGCAAATGCCGATAAACACAGCGGGAATTAATAGATAAGCAATGGCCAAGGTAATTAGGTCGCCATTCTTAAAATGTAAATAAATTTTGTCTAATCCGATAAATAGTAAGGTGACTAATGACAATAAGGTGCCGGAAGCCAGAGTGATACCGCCGAGGATACTGCGGTTATTAATTTTTAATATACCAAATCCTAGTAGGGCGATAAACAAAAAGAATAGTAGTAGTGCCATTTAATTCCTCCTAAAAATAAGTATCTAAAGTATAACATGCTTTAGGATCTGACATAAATAAACAGCTGTGCCGAAGCATAAGTTTTCCTTTCATTCTTAGAAAAGAAGTTTTTTCATGAAAAGTAAATTAGATAACAATTGTTTAGAGAAAGAAAAGCTTGATTTACTAAGCTTTTCCTTCTCTATAAAAAATATTAATGAGGACATAAAAATTAACAATTTGTATGCGTTTACATACTAAGGTAGATTTAAAGTGTAAAGAAGAAAAAATGAGGTGAGAAAATGATCACTGTTTCAATTGCAGGAGGTTCACAACCAGAGATTTTACAGTTAGTTAAAAAAGCACTAAAAGAAGCCGAGCAACCGTTGCAGTTTATTGTATTTGATACAAATGAAAATCTTGATACTGAAAATCTTTGGAAATATGTTCATTGCTCAGATGAGGCCGCGGTAGCACAGGAAGCTGTCAGTTTAGTTGCAACCGGTCAAGCACAAATTTTATTGAAAGGAATTATTCAGACCCACACATTACTGAAAGAAATGTTGAAAAGTGAGCATCAATTAAAAAATAAACCGATTCTTTCCCATGTAGCAATGGTGGAGCTGCCTGCGGGAAAAACCTTCTTGTTAACCGATTGTGCGATGAATATCGCCCCCACTCAAGCGACCCTCATTGAAATTGTTGAAAATGCTAAAGAAGTCGCCCAAAAATTGGGACTGCATCACCCGAAAATTGCTTTGTTAAGCGCAGCGGAAAATTTCAATCCTAAAATGCCTTCGTCTGTTTTAGCAAAAGAAGTCACGGCACATTTTAATGATCAACAAGAGGCTACGGTTTTTGGGCCACTTTCGCTTGATTTAGCGACCTCTGAAGAAGCGGTTGCGCATAAACGTTACAGCGGTCCTATCATGGGGGATGCAGATATTTTAGTGGTCCCAACTATTGATGTTGGAAATTGTTTATACAAATCATTAACCTTGTTTGGGCACGCCAAGGTGGGAGGAACGATTGTTGGCACAAAAGTCCCAGTTGTTTTAACATCTAGAAGCGATTCGACAGAAAGCAAATTCCATTCATTAAGATTTGCCATGAGACAAGTTTAAAAAAAGGAGCAGAAAACAATGGAAACAGTATTGGTTATTAATCCTGGCTCGACCTCCACGAAGTTAGCGCTTTTTGCTAATCATGATTGCTTGGCAGAAGAAACGCTTAGACATAGCGTCCAAGAATTGGCACCTTTTGAAAATGTTGTCAGTCAAACATCATTTCGAAAACAAATGATCGCGGAATTTTTAGAAACACATAACATCATACAATTAGCCGCTGTTGTAGGGCGTGGTGGTTTGCTTAAGCCTATTCCTGGCGGTACGTATCTTGTCGACCAACAAATGCTAGAAGACTTGCGGACAGAACGCTTTAATACCCATGCTTCAAATTTAGGGGCGATTTTAGCTAATGAGTTTGCAGAAAAATATCACGTGCCAGCCTTTATTGTCGATCCTGTTGTTGTAGATGAGCTACAGCCATTAGCCAGGATTTCTGGATTAAAAGGCATTCAGCGGCGTAGCGTTTGTCACGCCTTAAATCAAAAAGCGGTCGCTCGAAAAATCGCTGAGGATTTAGGGAAAACATATGAGCAAAGCAATTTTATCGTTGTTCATTTAGGTGGGGGCATTAGCTTGGGGGCGCATCAAAAAGGCCGCATGGTGGATGTGGTAAATGGGCTTGATGGTGAAGGTCCTTATACGCCAGAACGCAGTGGTGCCTTACCGCTCGTTGAATTTGCGCAATGGATACTTGAACAGGAGTTAACGATTAGCCAAGTGAAAAAGCTAATTGCGGGGAATAGCGGTCTTAAATCATACCTAGGTGAAACAGATTTACGGCATATCCAAGCACAAATAGCTGCAGGTGATCAAACAGCAAATTACTATTTAAAAGGAATGTGTTACCAAATCGCAAAAAGTATTGGCGAGATGGCCGTGGTTCTTGAAGGCACAATTGATGCAATTATTTTAACAGGGGGCGCAGCCTATTCGCAAACCGTTGTTCAAGAAATTAGTCAAAAAGTCACTTGGATTGCACCAATTAAGGTTTACCCAGGTGAAATGGAGATGGCTGCTTTATATGAAGGCGTCAATCGAGTATTAACAGGGGAAGAACAAGCTTTAAATTATAGTGAAGCAAAAATTGAGCAGGAGTGATCAAAATGGCGGAACAAACAGATTTACTGATTTTAGGTGGCGGAACAGGAGGCTATGTAGCAGCAATTCGAGCTGCACAAAAAGGGCTAAACGTCACAATTGTTGAAAAATACAAATTAGGTGGCACTTGTTTGCACAAAGGCTGTATCCCTACAAAAGCTTTATTAAGAAGCGCAGAGGTTTTTGATACCTTAAAACAAGCGGCTTCTTTTGGGATTGAAACAGAGGCAGCGTCCATTGATTTTTCTAAAATACAACAACGGAAAGAAGGAATTATTGAGCAGTTACACAAAGGTGTTGAAGGCTTATGCAAGAAAAATAAAATCAAAATTTTAGCAGGCGAAGGTGCGATTTTAGGTCCCTCCATTTTTTCACCAGTCTCTGGCGCAGTGGCAGTTACGTTTAATGATCCAACACGAGAAGAAGAAATTATCGTTCCTAAAAATGTCATTATTGCGACAGGCTCTAGTTCTAAAACGTTACCTAATTTGCCATTGGATGAAGAATTTATCTTATCTTCTGATGGGATGCTTGAATTAGAAGAGCTACCAGAATCAATTGCAATTATTGGTGGTGGCGTTATTGGTGTCGAGTGGGCTTCTTTATTAAATAGTTTAGGTGTCAACGTAACTATCATTGAATTTTTGGATCGTTTACTTATAAATGAGAGTGCAACAATTTCTAAAGAATTAAAGAAACGTTTAGAGCAACGAGGAATTAACATTTTATTAGGAAGCAAAGTCCAAGAAGCGAAAGTTACTGGACAAAAGGTTCAAGTAGAAGTTGCAGGACAAGAAACCCTCACCGTTGACAAAGTCATGGTAGCAATTGGACGTCAGCCCAATATCAATAAGTTAGGGTTACAGAATACCTCAGTGAAATATACTGACAAAGGCATTGAAGTAAATGAATTTTATCAAACCACAGAAGGACATATTTATGCGATTGGTGATTGTATCGATACACTCCAACTAGCACATGTGGCTATGAAAGAAGGAGAGTTAGCTGTTCAGCATCTTTTAGGCGAGACAGTTGAACCTTTAAATTATACAAACGTACCTCGAGGTGTTTATACAAATCCTGAAATAGCAAGTGTCGGCTATACTAGAGAAACTTTACCAGCAGAAAAAGAAGTAGTAATTGGCACCTTTAATTTTAATGGTAATGGTAAATCACTTGTTTATGGAGAAACAGATGGCTTTATAGAAGTAATTCGTGACAAGAAGACCGATGATTTATTAGGGGTTTCTATGATTGGCCCACATGTCACGGATTTAATTGCCGAAGCAAGTACTGCCATGTATTTAGATGCCGCGCCCATTGAAATTGGTGAAGCAATCCATGCGCATCCAACAATGACAGAAGTATTGCAAGAAGCAGCCTTAGATACTTATGGCTTAGCGATTCACAAATAGAGAAAGGTTGATGAAAATGAAAGCGCTTAAAAAATCAGGTTTATCAAAAGAAGAATTGATTCAGGCATATCGTGAAGTACTAAGAGGACGTCGTTTAGACGAACGGTTGTGGCAATTAACAAGGATTGGTAAGACCTCTTTCAATATTTCTGGTCAAGGGGCAGAAGTTGCACAAGTAGCGATGGCGATGGCTTTTGATCCTCAAAAAGATTATTTTTTACCGTATTATCGTGATATGACCGCGTGCTTGGTTTGGGGCATGACCTCCAAAGATATTTTAATGGGTTCTTTTGGAAAAGAAGCGGATCCTTCTTCCCATGGTCGTCAAATGCCGAATCATTATGGTTCAAAAGAGCATAATATTGTTTCCTTCTCTTCAACAGTAAGTACACAAATGCCATTAGCGACAGGTGTTGGTTATGCAGCGCAACTTCAAAAAGCTGATTTTGTTGCATTAACCACCACTGGGGAAGGCTCTGCCAATCAAGGAGAAGTCCAAGAAGCTATGAACTTTGCAGGCGTAAAAAAATTACCAGTTATTTTTGTTGTTGAAAATAATGAATATGCGATTTCTGTCCCAATTGAAGAACAGTATGCCAATAAACGAATGGCCGATCGCGCGAAAGCTTATGGCTTTGAAGGTGTAACCGTTGATGGTAGTGATTTTACTGAAGTCTATCTAGCATTTAAAGAAGCAGTAAAAGCGGCTCGCGGGAAAAAAGGACCAAAATTGATTGAATTAATGGTTTCGCGCTTGACGTCTCATTCCGCTGACGATGATCAATCTGTTTATCGTTCAAAAGAAGAAATTGAAGAAATGAAAAAGAACGATGCAGTGAAGCTTTTTGAAAAACAATTATTAGAAGAGGGCTATTTAACAGACGAAGACATTGCCAAAATTGATGAAGAAATTCGTGCAGAAATCAATCAAGCAACGGATGAAGCAGAAGCAATGCCAGATCCTGTACCGACATCAATTTTAGAAGAAGTGTATGCAAAATAAGAGAAGAGGAGAAGAAATATAATGGCTGAGATGACTTATTTAGAAGCAATTAACTTAGGAATTTCTGAAGAAATGGCTCGTGATGAAAAAGTAGTTATTTTTGGAGAAGATGTCGGCGGCGACAAAGGCGGCGTGTTCGGTGTAACAAAGGGCTTGGCTGCTAAATACGGTGACGAGCGTTGTTTTAATACACCGTTAACAGAAGGCTTAATTGGTGGTTTAGCTGTCGGCTTAGGTTTAATGGGCTATCGCGCAATTGGTGAATTTCAATTTGCGGATTACATTTTGCCTGCAACCAATCAATTGTTATCAGAGGCTCGGACAATGCGCTATAGAACAAAAGGCGATTGGACTGCGCCAATCGTTTATCGGACCCCTTATGGCGGCGGTGTTCGTGGTGGGCTGTATCATTCTCAGTCTACAGAAAAAGTCTTTTGTGGACAACCAGGATTGAGAGTGGTGACCCCTTCTAATCCTTATGATGCAAAAGGGATGATTAAAGCAGCGATTCGTTCCGATGATCCAGTCATTTTTTACGAACATAAGCGTTTATATCGTTTACTAAAAGATGAAGTGCCTGCAGATGATTATATCGTACCAATTGACAAAGCCAATGTCGTTAGAACGGGTAGTGATTTAACCGTGATTAGTTACGGCATGACCTTGCAATTAGCTTTAGCTGCGGCGGAAAAACTAGCCGCTGAAGGAATTGATGCCGAAATCGTCGATGTTCGCTCATTATATCCTTTAGATCGCGAAACATTAGTGGCTGCAGCTAAGAAAACAGGGAAGGTCTTACTCGTAACAGAAGACAATAAAGAAGGCAGCGTGATGAGTGAAATTGCGGCAATGATTTCAGAAGATGCTCTCTTTGATTTAGATGCACCGATTCAACGACTTGCAGGACCTGATTGTCCAAGCATGCCTTATGCATTACCTTTAGAAAGAGAATTTTTAATCAATGAAGAGCAAGTATTAGCAGCAATGAAAGAATTAGCAGAATTTTAATTGAAGCAAGGAGGAAAAAATAAATGGCCACAAAAGAAATCAAAATGCCTCATCTAGGCGAAAGTGTCACAGAGGCAGCCATTGTCCAATGGTTAGTTAAACCAGGAGATTCAGTGAAACGCTATGATCCCTTAATGGAAGTCGTTTCTGATAAAGTCACCACGGAAGTCCCATCAGATTTTGATGGTGTAGTAAAAGAATTTCTGATTTCTCTAGATACAGATGTGCCCATCGGAACAGCGGTGATGACGTTAGAGACAGAAGAAACAACAGAAGAAACAGAAGTAGCTACTTTAGCACCAGTGAAAGAAGCAAGTGCGGAACAAGCGCAAGAACATGAAACGGCTGAAACAACAAGCACTGCGACGTCCCATCAAAAAAATAATGGTCGTTATTCCCCAGCAGTCCTTAAAATTGCCCAAGAAAAAAAGATTGATTTAACACAAGTTACAGGGACAGGTCGTGATGGTCGAATTACTAGAAAAGATGTTACAAACTTTACACCAACACAGGCAAGAACACCTGAGAAAACAGTGAGTCCAGGAACTAGCCCTTCAATTTCAGAGGAGCCAGTTGCTTCGCAAAATGAAAGCGCCGCAACAGCTAGTCCAACTGAAACAAGCACAGATAAAATTGTCTCTGCAGATCCTGTACGTAAAGCAATTGCTAAAAAAATGGTCCAAAGCGTCAACGAAATCCCTCACGCTTGGTTAATGGTGGAAGCGGATGTGACCAACTTAGTCCAACTTAGAAATTCATTAAAAGATGAATTTAAACAACAAGAGGGCCTATCTCTAAGCTTCTTCCCATTTTTTGCCAAAGCAGTCATTCAAGCGTTAAAGAAAAATCCAAAAATCAATACATCTTGGGATGATGGCTCAATTATTTATCATAAAGATGTTAATTTATCCATAGCTGTAACGACAGACGAGCATCTTTATGTGCCAGTGATTCAACAAGCGGATAACTATTCGATTGCAGGGCTAGCCAAAGAAATCAATCGCTTGGCACAAGAAGTCCGACAAGGAACGCTAGCAAGCAAAGAAATGCAAGGAGGGACCTTTACTCTTAATAATACTGGAACACTAGGTTCCGTCCAATCGATGGGAATTATTAACCATCCACAAGCTGCGATATTACAAGTAGAGTCAATTAATAAACGCCTTGTGCCAACCGCAGATGGAGGCTTTAAAGTGGCAGATATGGTTAATTTATGTCTTTCTATTGATCATCGAATTTTAGATGGACAACAAGCAGGTAAGTTCTTGCGAGATGTTAAAGATAATTTAGCGAAATATAATGCGGATACGGATATATATTAAAAATCGTTCCTTGCTTTAGTTAAAAAAAAAGCGCCTCAAAGAAATAAGCGCTCTTCTTTGAGGCCGCTCTTTATCTAATAGAAAGTTCAATCATTCTCAAACTTGTTCTAAAAAAACAAAAATAATCAATAGGAGTGTTGAAAATGCCCACTGATAAACTGGATGCTCAATTAACCCCAAGAATATTTTTTAACAAAGTGTTAGCTGGAACAGCTTCCGGCACCATTATCGCCTTAATTCCCAATGCTGTATTAGGAGCCATTTTAAAATATTTTGCAGAATACAAGATTATCGAAATGATTATTCATGCGGCGCAAATTTTCCAACTAGCCACCCCTTTAATTATTGGTGGACTGATTGCTTTTCAATTTGGCTTAACGCCACAGAAAATGATGATTGCTGGCGGTGCAGCATTTGCTGGCTCTGGCGTGATTAAATTTAATTCAGAAGTGAAAGGCTTTATTGGTGCAGGCACTGGTGACATCATTAATATTATGATTACCGCTTCTGTTGCAGTCTTACTTTTATTAGTCATCGATAAAAAATTCGGTTCAGTGGAAATCATTGCTTTACCGATCGTTGTTGGAGTAGGTGCAGGTTTGTTTGGCATGTTGATTTATCCATATGTGACACAAATTACGGTTGCCATCGGGAAAGTGATTAACAATTTTACTGATTTTCAGCCAATTATCATGAGTATTTTAATTGCTTGTTCATTTGCTGCACTGATTATTTCGCCAATCACTACTGTGGCAATTGGTTTGGCGATTCAGTTGAATGGCTTGTCTGCAGGTGCTGCTGCAATGGGAATTGCAGCCACAACTGTTGTTCTTGTGATTAATTCTTGGAATGTCAACCAATCGGGAGTGACACTGGCTGTCTCTTTGGGCGGCATGAAAATGATGATGCCTAACTTATTTAAATACCCAATTATTTTAATTCCTTGTTTATTTACAGCAACTATTTCAGCAATTCCTGTGGTTCTATTCAACATTTCAGGAACCCCACAATCGGCTGGATTTGGCTTGGTTGGACTCGTGGGACCACTTGCTTCATTGGATGCGGGCTTAGGGATCTTACCCTTACTCTTTTCTTGGTTTGTTGTTCCAATTGTCGCGGGTTTATTCTCAAAATTCTTATTTGAAAAAGTGTTGAAAATTTATGATAGTAAAATCGTCTTTGCTTATCAAGGCTAGATTATCCATTAATTTTCTTTAATGATTTGGATAAAATCTCTAACATCTTCTGTCAGACTAAAATCGCGGCGCAAAGCAATGCCGATGGGGAAATAGTCAAACTTATCTTTTAAAGGAATCCATTTCAGTCCCTGACTTTTTCCCACTTCATAATATTCAATCGGCAGCAAACAAATCGAATTATTTTTTTGCAAACTATAAAGAAGTACTTGTAAATCATCGTTATGCAAAATGATATTCGGCTCATAACCGAAGCTCCGAGTCCGATCTAGTAGTAGGCGACCAATCATAAAATTATCACTTAACGATGAAAATCGTTGATCTTTCAAATCTTTAAAAGTTAATTTTTCATATTGGGAGAGAGGATTTGATTCTGGAACTACGACATAAACATGGTAGCCTTTGGTAGTCGTTTCTAAAGGTTCAATATGAATAATTTCAGGTAAGGTATTTGGGAAAGAAATTAGTCCCATATCAATTTCTTTATTTGCTAACATCGTTTGTAATTTTGGCGAGCCGTCTTGCTGTAATATTAAATTCACATGTGGATGGGTTGTTAAAAATCGTGAAATTTCTTTCATAAATTGTACAGCAAATAAAGTAGTTAACCCTAAACGCAATTGCTTTTTAACTGGTTTCTGGTTCATTTCACGAATATCTGTTACCAATTGATCGAATTGAAAAACAACTTCTTGGCCATGTTCATATAAATAAACACCAGTATCGGTCAATTGAAACGGTTGATCAGAATGATCAAACAACGCTGTGCCTAACTCAGATTCCATTTTTTTCAATGCTAAAGAAAGTGTTGGTTGGGTGACAAATAAATTGCGAGCGGCCGCCGATAAACTGCGGGTATTAACAATTTCAATGAAGTACTTTAAAAGCTGAATATTCATCAGAAACTCCCTTTCTTTTTAAAAGCGCTTACACAAATGTGCTTGGATAAAAAATAACAAATAGATCACTTATAATATAACATATGTTTTGCCTTTTTATTGCTATAAAAGTAAGAGATAGAGATTTTCTTAGCAGATTTTTACCTAAAAATAAAAAATTGAACGGAGGAAAAGAAATGAAGATTATTATCGCAGGTGCTGGCGCTATGGGCAGTCGCTTTGGACTAATGTTACATCAAGCAGGAAATGATGTTATTTTTGTCGATGGTTGGCCAGAACATATTGAAGCAATAAGAAAAAACGGGTTAGTTGCTGATTTTAATGGCGAAGTGGTGACCGCTAAAATTCCTATCTATCCTCAGACAGAAGTAGCAAGCATCGATTTTACAGCAGACTTAGTTATCCTATTTACAAAAGCAATGCAACTGGCAGGAATGCTTGAAGCATTAGAACATTTCCTTAATAAAAATACGAAAGTTTTATGCTTGTTAAATGGAATTGGGCACGAAGATATTATCAAAAAATACGTGCCTTACGAAAATATTTTATTAGGAAACACAATGTGGACCGCTGGGTTAGAAGGACCGGGCAAAGTAAAATTATTTGGTAATGGTTCGATTGATTTACAAAATTTAGGGGCGCAAAGTGAACAAGCAGCAGAAGCAGTCATTAAGGTATTAAATAACGCTGGCTTAAATGCTCGTTATTCTGAGAATATTTTATCATCCATTTATAAGAAGGCCTGTGTGAATGGAACAATGAATGGTTTATGTACTTTGTTGGATTGTAATATGGCAGACTTTGGCGAAACAGAGCAAGCAGATCAAATTGTTCAACAAATAGTTAATGAATTTTTAGCAGTCGCTGAAGCGGAACAAGTTACGTTAGATAAACAAGCAGTTCTTCAACAAATCCGCTCGTGTTATAATCGAGAAACAATTGGTTTGCACCATCCATCGATGTATCAGGACTTAATAACCAATCATCGTTTAACCGAAATTGATTATATCAATGGAGCAATTGTTCGCAAAGGGAAAGTCTATGGGATTGCTACACCGTACTGTCAGTTTTTAACAGAGTTAATTCATTGTAAAGAAAATTTACTTCATGCTAAATAACAAGTAAAAACAGAAATACTCTTGAGTCGGTCTTGAGAAGAGCTTGACCTACTTCTTTCTATACTTTGCCAGTGTACAAGGCTGAGACAAAATCCAAAGTGAGTTTGGCTCAGCTTTTTTGTTTTTTAAAGAACACTGCAGAAAATAAATCAAATCCGTGAAAAATATGTTAAACTAGAGAAGGTGTTTTTTCGCAAGAATCTACGCGGAACACAGGACTCGTTGAAGAATTGAATCAAAGAAACAATGTGTTAAAGAAGGGATTTGAACAGATTATGACCATTCAATGGTTTCCCGGCCATATGGCCAAAGCAAGAAGAGAAGTTTCTGAAAAAATCAAATATGTCGATATTGTATTTGAACTAGTTGATGCGCGGTTACCGCTTTCTTCCCGTAACCCAATGATGGACCAAATTGTCCAACAAAAACCACGATTAGTCCTTTTAAATAAAGGGGACTTAGCAGATAACGACCAAAATAAAAAATGGCAACATTACTTTCAAAAGAAAGGGTACCAAACCCTAGTTATCAATGCCCAACAAAATAAAGGAATCAATAAAATTGTGCCAGCAGCCAAGGAAGCGTTAAAAGAAAAATTGGCTCGTGAACAGGCGAAAGGCTTGAAACCGCGTGCGATTCGCGCCATGTGTATTGGGATCCCCAATGTTGGTAAGTCAACCTTAATGAATCGTTTAGTCGGAAAAAAAATTGCGCAAACTGGGAACAAGCCAGGTGTGACAAAAGGACAACAATGGTTACGCTCTGGTTCCCAATTGGAATTACTGGATACACCAGGGATTCTCTGGCCAAAATTTGAAGATGAAGAAATTGGAAAAAAATTAGCTTTAACTGGCGCTATAAAAGATCAATTATTGCATCTAGATGATTTGGCGATTTATGGATTAGAATTTTTTGCACGTTTTTATCCGCAACGTTTGACGGAACGATATGGTTTAACAGAGGAAGAGCTATTTTTACCTGCCCCAGAACAGTTGATGTTAATTAGCCAAAAACGTGGTTTTAGAGATGATTATAATCGAGCCAGCGAAATGATTATTTTAGAAATTCGCAGTGGAAAATTAGGTACGTATACTTTGGACCGCTGGGAAGAACTAGGAGACGAATAACATGGCAAAAGAGTCGATTCAGGCAATCAAAGAAGCGTTGTTAACTGTCACTGATGCAACCGATGAACGATTAGCAAGCTGGCGAGAAGATGAACGTTCAGGAGTGCAACAAGCGATCAAACAATGGGAACGTCGCCAGTTAGCCAAAGAAAAAGAGTGGCAACTTTTTAAAGAAATGAGTCAATTTGAGGAAGCGGCCTATAAAAAAGGCCATCGTTTAATTGCAGGAATTGATGAAGTAGGCCGCGGACCATTAGCTGGCCCTGTTGTGACAGCTGCAGTTATTTTACCGAAAGATTGTCAGTTATTAGGCTTAAATGATTCAAAAAAACTATCTGCTAAAAAACGGGAAACGTTATATAACCAGATTCAAGAACAGGCTGTCGCTATCGGGTTAGGTATCGCTGATCAAGGAGTCATTGATCAAATTAATATTTATCAAGCAACTAAACAAGCGATGAAAATGGCAATTGACGATTTAGCTTTTACACCAGATTATTTATTAATTGATGCAATGCAGTTAGACGTTCCCCAACCACAAGAAAGTTTGATTAAAGGGGATGCACGCTCCATTTCGATTGCAGCAGCCAGTATTATTGCAAAAGTAACAAGAGATCGATTAATGGAAGAATATGATGAATTATATCCTGGATATGGATTTAAAAACAATGCAGGTTATGGAACAAAAGAACATCTTCTCGGGTTAGAAAAATACGGTGTAACGCCCATTCATCGACGTACGTTTGCGCCAATAAAAGATATGATTTAAAAATAAAACACTTTTTTTACGTATTCTTATTTTAAGAAGATGTGAAAGAGGTGTTTTTTGTTGGAAATTTTACAACGACAATTATTATTTAAATTAGCGGTATGCCAAGGAATTGGCAATTTAGGGATCTTAAAAGTGTTACAAGAAGCTATCGCACAAAAGCGTGTTGATTTTTCCAGTACAGAAATTATTAGAATTGCTGAAATCAAGAAATATCGTGAATTATTTGAACAATCTTGGTTACACCATACGATTCATAGTGAAGCGTTATATATACGACAATGCCAACACCAATTTATGACAATTTTAGATGCCGTCTATCCTAAATTATTACGAGAAATTTATAATCCACCAGCAATTCTTTTTTATAGAGGAAATTTACAATTGTTAAGTAGAAGGAAAATTGGCATCGTCGGCGCTCGCTATGCCACTTCGTATGGGTTAAGAGTGACTGAAGCTCTGGTTCCTAAAATAGTCAAAGAAGGGTTCACAATCGTCAGTGGTCTTGCCAAAGGTATCGATAGTCGTAGCCATGAGATGGCCATCCAGAACGGGGGTCAGACAATTGGAATTTTAGGCACTGGATTAGATGTATATTATCCGTATGAAAAGAAAGAATTACAGCAAACTATGAAGCAGAATCAGCTTGTTTTAACAGAATATGTGAATGGGAGTGGGCCGAAAAAATATCATTTTCCTGCACGTAATCGCATTATTGCTGGATTATCTTTAGGGGTCTGCGTGATGGAAGCTCGTAAGAATAGTGGCTCTTTAATTACTGCACAAGCGGCGATGGATTACGGGCGCGAGGTATTTGCCGTACCGGGAAGTATTTTCCAGTCTTTTTCAACAGGCTGCCATGAATTAATTCAGGACGGCGCTAAATGTGTTCAGACAATTGATGATATTTGTGAAGAATTGTGACTTTTACTAATTGTGAATTGACAACCTACGTTCACTTCGGTACTATTTAATCAGATTTTAATCTTTTGGTTGTTAGTTAGGAGTGTCTAAATGGAAACGGTTGTTAGAAAAAGATGGTTGTTTGGTATGCAGCTACTGGGCTTTTTGATTTTGGATCAAATTCCTTTGATGATGGTCTCAGTTGTTCAATTTTCTACAGAAAATTTTTGGTTTCGCTTTGTTAGTGGATTAGTGGCTGTTGGACTTGGTGCCTATTTCGTCTATCTATTTGTTGCTTTTTTGAAAAAGAAAAAGCTCATAATTTGGACTTTTTTAGGAATCAAAGAAACCTTGCCAGTGGTCTTGTTAGGTTTGGTGATAATCTTTTGTGTGGGAATATTTGGTGATTTCTTATTACGTCTGGAAGGATTAGAGACGACCTCTAACCAACAAAGTGTTGAAGAAATTGTCCAATCTATTCCTAAAGGGCTTATACTTATTTTTGCAGGTGTGATTGGGCCAATTTTCGAAGAGGGAATTTTTCGTGTCGGGATTCAAGCGTTTTTCAAGCCAGCTTCAAAAATAGGCATACTCGTTTCTTCTATTTTATTTGCACTTGTGCACACGCCGACAGATATAGGTAGTTTTGTTATTTATTGGGGCATGGGTTTAGCTTTAAGTTGGGTCTATCTACGCACGGGTCGCTTTGAAGCTGCTGTCTTGACTCATTTTATTTGGAATGTTTTGGGTATTTTAATGCTTTAGGATAAAATCTATAAATCATAGGCATTTTTTATTTATAAATTCGGACAGTCAAACAGAAATGACAGAAATGTTAGAAAGCCTAGTCTTGACAAACCTATTCTATATAGCATATGATGTATTACGATTTGTGCGTTTTTTACATATATTATATAGTAGGAAAGCGAACGCGAAAGGAGCTAATTGAATGGCCTATAAGTATCTCGTGATTGTAGAATCACCTGCCAAAGCCAAAACAATTGAAAAATATCTAGGAAGAAACTACAAGGTGGTTGCCAGTGTTGGTCACATTCGCGATTTACCAAAAAGTAAAATGGGGATTGATATTGAAAATAATTATGAACCTCATTATATTTCGATTCGTGGAAAAGGCGATGTCATCAAAAGTTTAAAAGCGGCTGCAAAAAAAGCTGAAAAAGTCTATCTCGCAGCCGATCCGGACCGAGAAGGTGAAGCAATTGCTTGGCATTTAGCTTATCTTCTTGGCCTTGATTTAAAAGATAAAAACCGTGTGGTATTCAATGAGATCACTAAAGAAGCGGTAAAAGCGGCATTTAAAGAACCTAGAACCATCAACGTTGATTTAGTTGATGCACAACAAGCACGGCGCATTTTAGACCGTTTAGTTGGATACTCGATTAGTCCTATTTTATGGCGTAAAGTCAAAAAAGGTTTGAGTGCTGGTCGTGTGCAATCTGTTGCTTTAAAAATGATTATTGATCGAGAAAATGAAATTCGAGAATTTAAACCTGAAGAATATTGGAGCATTGATGGGAATTTCCAAAAAGGTCGCAAGAAATTCAAAGCAAATTTCTGGGGCGTAGATGGTAAAAAGAAAAAATTACCAAATGCAGAAGCGGTGAAAGAAATCACTTCTCGGATTGACGGTAAAGATTACGATGTTACAAAAGTTGAGAAAAAAGAACGGAAACGTAATCCTGCATTACCTTTTACAACCAGTAGTTTACAACAAGAAGCGGCACGTAAATTAAATTTCCGTACCCGTAAAACCATGATGGTTGCGCAACAATTGTATGAGGGAATTGCTTTAGGGAAACAAGGCACTGTGGGGCTGATTACCTACATGCGTACAGACTCAACCAGAATTGCTGATTCCGCCAAAGCAGAAGCTGCTGAATTCATTGAAAAGACCTACGGAGATGAGTTTTCAGCACATGGCGGCCGCAAAGCAAAAAATACGCAAGGTGCACAAGATGCCCATGAAGCGGTTCGTCCGTCAAGCGTTTTAAGAACACCTGATGAAATGAAGAAGTATTTAGATAAAGATCAATTAAAATTATATACTCTTATTTGGTCGCGCTTTGTTGCTAGTCAAATGACACCAGCGATTTTAGATACCATGAAGGTCACGCTTCAACAAAACGGCGTAACGTTTATTGCCAATGGCTCCAAAGTGAAATTTAAAGGGTTTATGCAAGTATATGTTGAAGGACGCGATGATGGTAAAGAAGACAAGGAAAATATTTTACCTGAATTAGTGGAAGGTGACGTTGTTAAATCGGTCGATATCGAACCGAAACAACACTTTACTCAACCACCGGCTCGTTTTAGTGAAGCCACGTTAATCCGGACTTTAGAAGAAAATGGTGTGGGCCGACCATCAACGTATGCGCCAACATTAGAAACCATTCAACGGCGTTATTACGTGAAGCTAACCAATAAACGGTTTGAACCAACGGAATTAGGTGAAATTGTGAATTCCCTAGTTTCAGAGTTTTTCCCACAAATTGTCGATACACATTTTACAGCGACAATGGAAACGGACTTAGATAAAGTCGGTGAAGGCCAAGAAAAATGGGTTGAAGTTGTCGATCGCTTCTACAAGCCCTTCGAAAAAGAATTAACAAATGCCGAAGAAAAGATTGAAAAAATCCAAATTAAAGATGAACCAGCAGGCTTTGACTGCGAACTATGTGGACATCCAATGGTGATTAAACTGGGTCGCTACGGAAAATTTTATGCATGTAGTAATTTCCCAGATTGTCGGAATACAAAAGCGATCGTTAAAGAAATTGGCGTGACGTGTCCTGTGTGTCACGAAGGACAAGTTATCGAACGCAAATCAAAGAAAAATCGGATTTTCTATGGCTGTAGTCGGTACCCAGAGTGTGACTTCACTTCTTGGGACAAACCAGTAGGCCGACCATGTCCAAAATGTGGGCAATATTTAGTAGAGAAAAAAGTTAAAGGCGGCAAACAAGTCGTTTGTATCAATGGCGATTATGAAGAAAACGTCCAAAAATAAGAAAAATTGAGACCGAAGAATTTACTTCGGTCTTCTCTTTTAGTAAAATGAATTGAGTTTGTAAGAGACAGCTCTTAACTTCTTGATATAGAAAGGAATTTTTATACATGACAAAAAAAGTCACAATTATTGGTGCCGGTTTAGCCGGAAGTGAAGCGGCATGGCAAGTGGCCAATGCTGGGGTACCAGTTGATTTATATGAAATGCGCTCTGTCAAAAAGACACCAGCGCATCAAACAGAAAATTTTGCAGAGTTAGTTTGTTCTAATTCATTACGTGGAAATAGTTTAACCAATGCGGTAGGTGTTTTGAAAGAAGAAATGCGCCGTTTAAATTCAATCATTATTGGTAGTGCAGATCAAACCGCTGTACCAGCTGGCGGCGCCTTAGCAGTTGACCGTGATTCTTTTTCTGAAACAATCACTGAAAAAATTAAAAGTCATCCATTAATTACAATCAAAAATGAAGAGATCACCGATATTCCGGAAGGGATTGTAATTATTGCAACGGGTCCTTTAACCTCTGAAAGCTTATCTCAAAAAATTCAAGAATTTAATGGTTCTGAAGGCTTTTATTTTTACGATGCAGCAGCACCAATTATTGATAAATCAACAATTGACATGGATAAAGTTTATTTAAAATCTCGTTATAACAAGGGGGAAGCGGCTTACTTAAACTGTCCGATGACTGAAGAAGAATTCAATGCTTTTCATGAAGCACTAGTCAATGCAGAAGTGGTTCCTTTACGCACGTTTGAAAAAGAGAAGTTTTTCGAAGGCTGTATGCCCATCGAAGTAATGGCGCAACGTGGCATTAAAACCATGTTGTTTGGCCCAATGAAACCTGTCGGACTAGAAGACCCTAAAACAGGTAAACGCCCTTATGCTGTAATTCAATTACGTCAAGACAATGCTGCAGCTTCTTTATACAATATTGTTGGTTTCCAAACGCATTTAAAATGGGGCGAACAAAAACGAGTATTCCGTATGATTCCGGGATTAGAAAATGCTGAATTTGTTCGCTATGGCGTCATGCATCGTAATAGTTTTATGAATTCTCCAGAGTTGCTAAAACCAACCTACCAATCAAAAAAACGTGACGACCTGTTTTTTGCTGGACAAATGACTGGTGTTGAAGGATATGTTGAAAGCGCGGCAAGTGGTTTACTCGCAGGTATTAACGCAGCTCGTCTTGCCAAAGGGGAAGAGCCGATTGAATTCCCTCGCGAAACGACTTTAGGAAGTATGGCTTATTATATTACACATGCAGAAGGCAAACATTTCCAACCAATGAATGCAAACTTTGGGCTTTTCCCAGAGTTACCTGAACGAATTCGTGACAAAAAAGAACGCTATGAAGCAATTGCTAATCGGGCCTTAGATGTTCAAGCTCAAGTTATCCAATCTTTAGATTAAATTAGAAAAAATATGAGAAAAGACCGAGCATCATTGCTAAGAAATGCGATGATACTCAGTCTTTTAATTTTTAGAAAAAAATAACAAAAGCTAAAGAATAGTTAAAATTGTGAACATATTTAGAAATATTGATTAAATTCTGACAACTTAATTGTCTTTTGAAAAAGGTTATGCTAAAGTTACTTTGTAATCGAATGAGGAGGGCTATCACATGGAAGAAAAGAATTGGCCTGAGTTATTTGCTCGTTATCTTATTGTCGAAAGAGGCTATTCAGAAAAAACAAAAAAAGCATATCAAGAAGATATACAACATTTTTTTTCGTTTTTAAAGACTTCAGGTAATGACAATTATTTGACTGTGGAACATTTGGATGTTCGGGCTTATTTGAGCGAATTATATGATCAGGAATATAGCCGCAATTCGATTAGTCGAAAAATTGCCAGTTTGCGTTCTTTTTATCAATTCTTATTAAAAAATGAAGCAATCCAAGAGAATCCTTTTTCCTATGTTCATATGAAAAAGAAACAGTTACGGTTGCCCCGTTTTTTTTATGAAAAAGAAATGGATGCATTATTTGAGAGCGCACAAGGGGAGCAACCGCTTGATTTGAGAAATCAAGCATTACTAGAAGTTCTGTATGGGACTGGTATTCGGGTCAGTGAATGTGCGAACTTAACGGTGGACGCAGTTGACTTTCAAGCTTCTGTTTTATTGGTTCACGGAAAAGGAAATAAAGACCGTTATGTGCCTTTTGGTTCATTTGCACAAGACGCCTTAAAGGATTACTTAGAGAATGGCCGCGCGCTATTAATGACAAAATATCAAAAAAAACATCCGTATGTCTTTGTTAATCATCATGGTGAACAAATCACGCCAACAGGGATTGAATATGTCTTAAACCAACTAATTAAAAAAAGTTCATTAAATGCGGAAATTCATCCCCACATGTTACGCCATACATTTGCGACACATTTATTAAATAATGGCGCCGATATGCGGACAGTTCAAGAATTATTAGGACATGCTAATTTATCAACAACTCAGATATATGCGCATGTGACAAAAGAAAGTTTACAAAAAAATTATCGAACGTTTCATCCTCGTGCATAATGGAGGTAAACGTCTAGGAGGAACAATAATGGTTGAATCACAATTTCACTCTACAACAATTTGTGCAGTTGAAAAAGATGGAAAATTTGCAATGGCTGGTGACGGCCAAGTAACAATGGGCGAATCTGTCGTTATGAAAGGTACGGCCAAAAAAGTGCGCCGTATTTACAATGATGAAGTCGTTGTCGGTTTTGCAGGAAGTGTGGCAGATGCCTTTACATTAGAAGAAAAGTTTGAAGGAAAATTAAATGAATACAACGGAAACTTAACGAGAGCTGCGGTTGAGTTAGCCCAAGAGTGGCGTACACAACAGTCTATGCAAAAATTAGAAGCTATGCTGATTGTGATGAATAAGGAAGAAATGCTCTTAGTTTCAGGAACTGGGGAAGTCATCACACCAGACGATGGTATTTTAGCAATTGGTTCAGGCGGTAATTTTGCTTTGTCCGCTGCAAGAGCCATGAAAAACTTTGGCGATAAAGAAATGCCAGCGAAAGAGATTGCTAAAAATGCCTTAAATATTGCTGCAGATATCTGTGTATTTACGAATCATAATATCATTGTAGAAGAATTATAAGCGAGGGAAAATCCATGAATGAATTAAACAAAACACCAAAAGAAATAGTCAAAGAACTAGATCAATATATTGTTGGACAGCAAGCTGCCAAAAAATCAGTGGCGGTAGCTTTACGTAACCGCTATCGTCGCTTGCAATTAGAAGAAAATATGCAACAAGATATTACGCCTAAAAACTTACTAATGATTGGACCAACAGGTGTTGGTAAAACTGAGATTGCTCGTCGTCTCGCAAAAATTGTCAATGCGCCTTTTGTAAAAGTTGAAGCAACCAAATTTACAGAAGTAGGCTATGTTGGTCGGGATGTCGAATCAATGGTGCGGGATTTAGTAGAAAATGCGATCCAAATTGTTGAAAAACAACAATACAGTCGCGTGTATGCGCAAGCATTAAAAAAGGCCAATCAACGTTTAGTCAAAGTATTAGTGCCTGGAATTAAAAAAGAACAAAAACAGGCTGGCGGTAATCAATTTGAACAAATGATGAACATGTTTAACATGGCTCAGCAACAGCAAGAAGCACAAGAAGAAGTAACGGAAGATATTCGAACGAATCGCCGAACAATTTTGGAACAGCTGGAAAAAGGTCTATTAGATAATCGTGAAGTAACAATTGAAATTGAAGAACCGAAGAAAACGATGCCAGCTATGAACAATGGCCTAGAACAAATGGGTATCGACTTAAATGAAACGTTAGGCGCTCTGTCACCAAAGAAAAAAATCGAACGTACTGTAACGGTGAAAGAAGCACAAGAATTATTAGTGAAAGAAGAATCAGCAAAAATTGTCAATGACGCTGATATTCATAGTGAAGCGATTCGTTTAGCTGAATCAAGCGGAATTATTTTTATCGATGAGATTGATAAAATCACCTCTAAAAGTCAACAAAATTCGGGCGAAGTCTCTCGTGAAGGAGTACAAAGAGACATTTTACCGATTGTTGAAGGCTCCCAAGTTAACACGAAGTATGGTCCTTTACAAACGGATCACATTTTATTTATCGCTTCAGGTGCTTTCCACTTGTCAAAACCAAGTGACTTGATTCCAGAATTACAAGGCCGCTTCCCAATTCGAGTTGAATTAGATGATTTAACGGCGGATGACTTCGTAAGTATCTTAACTGAGCCAAATAATGCTTTAATTAAACAATATGTAGCATTAATCGGTACAGAAAATGTTTCAGTCATCTTTACAAAAGAAGCAATTGAACGGTTAGCACACATCGCTTATGATGTAAACCGTGATACAGATAATATTGGGGCGCGTCGTTTACACACAATTTTAGAACGTTTATTAGAAGATTTATTATATGAAGCACCAGATATGCAAATGGGTGAAATTACGATTACCGAAGCATATGTCAATGAAAAATTGAATGACATTGTTCAAAATGAAGATTTAAGTCGTTACATCTTATAAAAAAGGCTGGAGGAGAAAAGATGGCTACATTATTAGAAAAAACACGTCAAGTGAACGAGCTTTTGCAAAAAAATAATTTGTTTGACGTACAAGCAGAACTTCCGTACAACAAAATGGCAATGATTTTAGGGGATATTTTAGAAAGTAATGCGTATATTATTAGCAGTTCAGGGGATTTGTTGGGGTATACTGAAAAATTAGATGTTAATAATGCCCGTATCAAAAATATGTTTAAAGAGAAAAAATTTCCTCAAGGATACACCGAGGCCGTGGATATGCTCAAAGTAACCGAAGCCAATATTCCAATAGACAGTGATTTAACTGCATTTCCTTTTGAATCACGAGAGCTGTATCCGTTTGGGTTAACCACTATTGTGCCTTTGTACGGTGCTGGCAAACGCTTGGGTACGATTATTTTAGCGCGTGTTGAAAAATCCTTTAACGAGGATGATTTAGTGTTAGCTGAATATAGTGCGACCGTTGTCGGCATGCAAATTTTGTATCATCAATCCAGAACAATTGAAGCAGAAGTTCGCAGTGCGACTGCCGTGCAAATGGCCATCAACACTCTTTCCTATAGTGAATTAAAAGCCGTCCATGCTATTTTTGAAGCCTTAGATGGCGAAGAAGGTCGTTTAACCGCTTCAAGTATTGCAGACGAAATAGGCATTACTCGTTCCGTAATTGTGAATGCCTTAAGAAAATTAGAATCAGCTGGAATTATTGAATCACGTTCTCTTGGTATGAAAGGGACTTATTTAAAAGTATTAAATCAACAATTTATTAAAGAGTTGGAAAAATAAGCAATAGCTCGTATCAACTAGGAGGACAACGCAATGACTGTACAAATTGAAAATGAATTTCTAATCGCAACATTTGCTGAAGAAGGAGCAGAATTAGTAAGTTTACAATCAAAAGAAACCGGCATTGAATATATTTGGCAAGGAAATCCTGAATTTTGGGCCCGCCATGCGCCCGTACTTTTTCCGATTGTCGGTCGTCTAAAAGAAGATACGTATATGTACCAAAATCAAGCGTATCATTTAACTCAACATGGTTTTGCTCGTGATCAAGTATTTGATGTGATTGAAAAAGGTGGAGAAGAAGTTTCTTTTTCACTAAAATCAACAAAAGCAACCAAGAAGAAGTATCCTTTTGATTTTGAACTAGTGATTACTTATACATTAGAACATCAAGAATTGACTGTAAACTACCAAGTAGAAAACACAGGGAAAGAAGAGATGTATTTTGGGATTGGTGGTCATCCCGCCTTTAATGTACCTTTAGAATCTTCACTAACGTTTGAAGATTATTATCTAAGTTTTTCACCTAAAAAATCACGGACACAGATTCCCTTAGCAGGCCCGTTTATTGATTTAGCGAATAAAACGCTAGCCCAAACGAATACCAGCTTTGACTTAACGCATCAATTATTTGAAAATGATGCAATGATTTTTGAAACAAAAGGTCAAACAGCAATTACGATTGCCACAGACGAAAGTGACCATCAAGTCACTTTGAGTTATCCAGAAATGCCTTTTGTGGGGATTTGGTCACCGACACCGAAAGAAGCGCCTTTTGTCTGTATCGAACCTTGGTGCGGGATTGCTGATGCTGTCGACGCAACTGGCCAACTTGCTGAAAAATTTGGCATCAATAAGTTACCAGCTAACGAACTATTTAAAACACAGTATATGATTAGTGTAAAATAAAGAAAAAGGCTGTGAACATTATTTGTTCACAGCCTTTTTCTTTATTTTTTTGCACGTAAGCCAAAAGAAAGGCGACTTTCTGTTCCATTTTTAATTCGCTGAATGTTTTCACGATGACGGACAAAGATAAAAGTAGTCAAAGCAATCGCAATCACGGTTAATAACCAGTTAAATGTTGGTAAAATTGCTGGGACAGTGAAAGGCAAAATAATAGTAGAAAGTGTAATTAGTACAGCGCTAATCATACTTGTTAAACTCACCATACTGGTTAGATACAGACAAATCACAAAAATAAGAGCAGAATAAATAAAAAATGTGGGGCTGTATGCTAATAACATGCCAGCGCTAGTGGCTACGGCTTTACCACCTTTGAAATTGGCAAAAATAGGGAAGGTATGCCCTAAAACAGCTGCTACCCCAAAGAAGAGCGGATTCACGCCTTGTAAACCAAACAAATAGGGTAATGAAGTGGCTAACGTTCCTTTCAAGATATCCATTAATAATACCGTAATTCCGGCAGGTTTCCCTAAGACACGAAATGTATTGGTTGTTCCTGTATTCCCACTCCCAAATTGGCGTATATCTTTTTTAAAGAAAAGTTTACCAATCCAAACACCTGAGGGAATCGAACCTAATAAATAGGCAACAAGTAACAAAATGACGATTTTCATCAAGTTAACCTCTTTCTTATTCAAACTAGGATTTATTTTATCATGAATAGAAAAACGGAACAACGTCTAATAACTAAAACAAGAAAAGTTTTTCTTTTGCTTGAGGAAGCGTTGACAAATGGTTGATAACCGTTATAATAAATGTGTGTCATTAGACAAAGACGTCTAATCACTGGTTTGAAAATTAGTTATCAACGAAGATACAATATATATGTACTTATGAAGTGTCAGGGAAAGAGGTGCGAATCCTCTACAGACCTACCTACTGTATGGTGGATGAAACCAATAAGACCACAGATTATTCTGGAAGGATTGGGAGTAAGAAGAAGCTAAGTCAGGATACCGGCTTGATAAGTCTAATCATTCTTTTGTAGGAAAAAGAAGGGGCTTTGAAGATAACTGGCTGAGTATATCATTAGCATAGTTAAGTGACTGCTTTTTTTCTATTGGAGAAAAAAGTGGTTTTTTTGTATTGTTTTGACGTTGAGACAAAGGAGGTTCATTTCAGAAAATTTTCCCCAAAATAAAATAGACGAATGCGAGGATGAAAAAATGAAAAAATTTACTTTAACAATGATGACTTTAGGTTTAGTAGCAACACTTGGCTTAGCAGGGTGTGGTAAACAGGAAAAGAAAGCAACTACCTCTTCTGAAAAAACAGAAGTAACGTTACCAACCAAAGACCGTAGCGGCAAAGAAATTACTTTACCCAAAGAGGCAACCAAAATTATTTCCCTAGTGCCATCAACAACAGAAGTGATTGAAGACTTAGGTAAAACCGATCAATTAATCGCAGTTGATACTCAAAGTAGCACAATGATGACTGATTTAAAAAAATTACCACAAATGGATATGATGGCTGTCGATGCAGAAAAATTGATTGCCTTGAAACCACAAATTGTTTATGTGAATGACATCAATTTAGCTAGCTCAGAAAGTGTTTGGAAACAAGTGGAAGATGCTGGAATTACAGTCGTTAATATCCCCACTAGTACAAGTATCAAAACAATCAAAGAAGACGTCCAATTCATCGCGGATAGCTTATCCGAACATGAAAAAGGACAAAAGTTAATCAAAATAATGGATCAAGAAATCGACGAAGTAGCGAAAATTGGGAAAACTATTAAAAAACCAAAAACTGTTTTGTTTGAAGTGGCTGCCTTACCAGACATTTATAGTTTTGGTAATGGGACATTTTTAAATGAAATGATTGAAACAATTGGGGCAAAAAATGTTTTGGCAAATGAAAAAGGCTGGTTACCAGTGACAGAAGAAGCGGCCATTGCTGCAAAACCAGAAGTCATTTTAACCAATGTTAACTATATGAAAGATCCCGCCAAAGAAATTTTAGCTCGTAAAAACTGGGAAAGCGTTCCTGCAGTTCAAAACAAAGAAGTTTTCGAAATCGATAACATGTCTAGCTCTTTACCAAATAACCACATTACCAAAGCATTAAAACAAATGGCAAAAGCTGTTTATCCAGAGGAATATAAGGATTTAAAAGATGAGTAAAAAAACGTGTCTCATACTGATGCTCTTGATCAGTATGAGCATGCTCTTTTTGGGTATTAAAATTGGAAGTGTTCAGATTTCGTTAACGGATTTGCTTCAAATTTTAGTGAAAAAGACGGTTTCAGAAGACGGGATTTTAGAGGGAATCATCTGGAATGTTCGGTTACCGCGTGTCGTGATGGCCTATCTCGTGGGCGCAGGCTTAGCAGTAAGTGGCACGGTGATGCAATCACTCTTAGGTAATCCTTTAGCTTCTTCGTATACTTTGGGTGTATCAGCGGGAGCATCCTTAGGCGCTGCGTTAATCATGGTAACTGGAGTAACTGCTTCGATCTTAGGGGCATTTTTATTGCCTTTAACTGGTTTTATCTTTGGCTTAGCAACGGTCTTTTTAGTTTTGTTATTTACGCAAACAATGGATAGTCAAATGTCCAATCAAACAGTTGTTTTAGTGGGAATGATTATGACCTTATTTGTCGGTGCTATTTTGACGTTGATTACAGCACTTTTCCAAGATTATTTGAAACAATTAGTCTTTTGGCAAATGGGTAGTTTTTCTGGCAGTAATTGGCAAAAAATTGCTATTTATTGTCCAATCTTGCTTGTCAGCAGTCTGTTTCTTTGGTTTGATGCCAACGCATTGGATGTTCTCGGTTTAGGAGAAGAACATGCGATGTTAGCGGGAGTAGAAGTCAAAACAGCAAAACTACGCATTATTCTTTTGGCTAGTTTATTAGCAGGAAGTGCGGTTTCATTTGTCGGTGTGATTGGTTTTGTTGATTTAATAGCACCACATATTGTCCGTCGCTATTTAGGGGCGACTCATCGCTGGCTGATTCCCGGTTCGGCAATTTTAGGTGGGACCATCATGGTAATAGGGGACACAATTGCTCGCACGATTTTATCACCAAGAGAAATTCCCATCGGGGCCGTAACAGCCTTGATTGGAGCGCCATTCTTCTTGTATATTTACTTTAAAAAAAGGGGCGTTGCTGCATGATTGAATTAAAAAAAACAGCTGTAACACTCCAACAAACCCCCATTTTAAAAGATATTTCCCTCGTTTTTCCGACAGGTAGTAAAACTTGTATTTTAGGTCCAAATGGTTGCGGTAAAACGACACTTTTAAAAACGATTGCCGGACTTGTCCCTTATAGTGGTTCTGTTTTAATTGATGGTCAAGAAGTTCATGGACAAAAGCGGAAGGAATTGGCAACGAAAGTAGCGATGATGAGTCAATTCACGACAGTTGCTTTTGATTATACGGTTTACGAAACAGTTTTGATGGGGGCGTATCGACAACAAGCACAACGTTTTTTACCTATTGTTTCTAAACAAGAAAAAGAACGAGTCCTTTATTATTTAGAACGCACGGGTTTATTGCCTTTAAAAGATAAAGTTGTCAATCAGCTTTCAGGAGGACAACAACAACGAGTATTTTTGGCTAAATTATTTGTACAAGATCCAGAAATTATTTTATTGGATGAACCCAATAATCATTTGGATATTCGGTATCAACAAGAATTGATTCAGCAGTTAAATGAGTGGAGTGCGCAAGAAGGGAAAACGTTAATCGGGGTGTTTCATGATATCCGTTTAGCGTTAACGCTAAGTGAAAAAATTGTGTTTATGAAGCAAGGGAAAGTGGCCGCGCAAGGTGATTTTCAAACGTTGGCTTCCAAAGAATTTTTACAAACAATTTTTGAAACAGATATTGTCTCCTATTTTCAGAAACAACATAAAGTTTGGGAAACTATTCAATAATTTTGACAAGTTTTTTGGAAACAGGTAACATAAAGGCAAAGAATCAGAAACACAATGGCGTGTTTTAACAAATCGGCAAAGGAGCCCAAGACTAAGTACGTGATGGTACTTGCTTTGGGCTCCTTTTTTATGGAGGTAGCGATGAAACGAATCATTTTAATGGGAGCTATCGGTTGTGGCAAAACCACGTTATGTCAAGCTCTGCAAGGCAAAGAATTAATTTATGATAAAACACAGGCGGTGGAATTTCATACAGAAATGATTGATACACCAGGCGAGTTTATTTTGCATCGACAATATTATAATGCGTTAAACGTCACAGCGGCAGAAGCAGATGTGATCGGTTTGGTTCAAAGTGCTGTAGAAACACAACAAGTTTTTTCACCAGGATTTGGTAGTATTTTCCCGAAAGAAATCATTGGTATTTTAACCAAGATTGATTTAGCACAAGATTCTCAGCAGTTAGATATTGTTCGGCAACAATTAAAAAGTGCGGGTGCAACAAGAATTTTTGAAATTTCTTCTGTTGAAAAAATTGGCTTGCAAGAATTAGTAGATTATTTAGAGGAGGATGAAGCAGAATGAAAATTTATACAAAAACTGGCGATAAGGGAATGACGAAATTAGTCGGCAGCTCAACCGTCGCTAAGGATTCTGATCGAGTTGAAAGTTATGGAACGATTGATGAATTGAATTCTTGGGTCGGCTACATTATCAGCCAACTTCCACAAGAAAATCAAGA
The DNA here is from genome assembly GCF_018919685.1 of Enterococcus sp. S183_ASV_20. Lineage (NCBI taxonomy): Bacteria > Bacillati > Bacillota > Bacilli > Lactobacillales > Enterococcaceae > Enterococcus > Enterococcus sp. S183_ASV_20. The sequence continues at coordinate 36,558 of NZ_JAHLRI010000001.1, read as the reverse complement.
AATTAAAGAAGAACTAGAAGCTTTACAACATTTACTTTTTGATGCGGGAACAGATTTGTCAACACCGATTGAAGCACAACGACCATTTAAATTACAAAAGGAAAGTGTGCATTGGCTAGAACAGCGGATTGATTTCTACACTGCACAATCACCAGATATTGATCGTTTTATTTTACCTGGCGGAACCTCAGCAGCCAGTATGGTTCATGTTGCTCGGACGATTGCACGGCGCGCAGAACGCATCATTGTGCGTTTAAATTGGACAGCCAAAATTAACGAAGAGGTATTAATTTTTACCAATCGTTTATCAGATTATTTTTATGCGTTGGCTCGCTATTTAAATGTTCAAGCACAACGAACTGATGTTTTTTATGAACGAAGCGAAAAGGTTTTCCATAAAATTAAAGAAGATGGATTGTAAACAGTTGCTTTTCTAAAAAACTTATGGTAAATTTCAGATAGATTAAACGAATATTTTATGAAAAATATGAATGGAAGCCAGTGAGAATCTGGCACGGTCCCGCCACTGTGAAGAAGCAAGGTTGCTTTTAAGTCAGGTCTTTTCATTTTTTCATTATTGGGCATGCTGTTTCGAGGCAAAACAGGATGTTTCTTAACAACGCTTGTGTTGAAAATCCAGCCCAAGATATTTGTATTAATCCAATTAATGGCACGAGGAAGTGCTTTTGGGAATTTTGGGCTGGTCTTTCAATGTTGAAGGAGATTTCAGGTACAATGACGTACTGCTATATTCCCTTTTTTTATTGACAATTAATTAAAGGCGTTGTACTCTATGGATAAGGTTTCGTGTACAATGGCGTATACATAAGGAAGCAAAGACGCTTCAGACAGATGATTTTTCGTTTGTTTGAAGTGTCTTTTTGTATTTTATTAAGGAGGAATTGAGATGAGAACAATTCATTTCCCTACCGAACTATGGGTAGGAGAAGGCGCATTAGCCAATTTGGAAACACTTCATGATAGACGTGTTTTCATTGTCACAGATCCATTCATGGTTGATTCTGGATTTGTGAATGAAGTGACAAAGCATTTAACAAAAAGTGAATGGCAAATTTTTAGTGACATCATCCCCGATCCACCAATTGATAAGATTGCTGCGGGAATTAAGCAGTTAGCGGCATTTCAAGGAGATACGATATTAGCTTTAGGTGGGGGATCCGCTATTGATGCGGCCAAAGCAATGAAATTTTTTGGCAAACGTACTTTGCAAACTCAGATTGCTGAGTTTATTGCGGTTCCTACAACTAGTGGAACTGGTTCAGAAGTTACGAATTTTTCAGTGATTACGGTTGCTGAAACTGGTACCAAAATCCCGCTTGTAACGGATGAAATTCAACCAGAAATTGCGATTTTAGATACAAATTTAGTGATGAGTGTCCCACCAAAAATCACAGCGGATACAGGAATGGACGTCTTAACGCATGTTATTGAAGCGTATGTTTCAACAGAAGCAAATCCGATTTCAGATGCGTTGTGCGAAAAAGTCGTTCGCCTGGTATTCGACAATTTAGAAATAGCCTTTAATGAGGGTAGCAACCAACAAGCCCGTGAAAATATGCATTTAGCTTCATGTATGGCAGGGATGGCGTTTAATGTTACTTCATTAGGCTTGAATCACGGCATTGCTCATGCGGCCGGTGCGCGTTTACATGTGCCACATGGACGAATGAATGCGATGCTCTTACCGGAAGTCATTGCATATAACAGTGGCTTAGCGAATGGCAAAGTCACCAACGAACCAACAGCTAAACGTTATGCGCAGTTAGCAAATTGTCTAAATGATACACAGACAACCAATGCACGGATTGGTGTTCAACAATTTATTCGACAAATCAAGCAACTCCGTCAAAAATTAAACATGCCTGCCACTTTTAGTGACTATGGTTTACCAAAAGAAGAAGTCCAAGCTGCGATCCCAAAAATAGCTGAAGGCGCATTGATGGATGGTTGCACCAAAACAAATCCTGTCCAACCAACAGCAGCAGAAGTGACAAAAATTTTAAATTCTATCTTATAAGCGATTGACAGGATGAAATCGATAACATATAATGTGGGTAGCACAACGGCGTGCTTCAAAATTTAAGAGCAAAGAAGCTCCTTAGTAGAAAGCGAAAGTGGAACCTTTACGTTTTTTATTGAGGATTTTTTATTTGCTAAATTAAAGGAGCGAGTCTGGTTGGAAGAAAAACAACGAATGATTCAAGAATATGTTCCTGGGAAACAAGTAACGTTAGCCCACATCATTGCTAGTCCTAATAAAGAAATTTATACAAAATTAGGATTGCCAGAAGGCACCAGCAATGCACTAGGTATTTTGACAATCACTCCGAGCGAAGCGGCAATTATCGCTGTTGATATTGCGACTAAAAGCGGAGATATCCAAATCGGTTTTATTGATCGTTTTTCTGGATCGGTAGTCATTTCTGGTGACGTAAGCTCAGTGGAAGCAGCCTTACAAGCGGTGATTGAAGGTTTACAACAGATTTTAAACTTTTCTGTAACTTGTAAAATTACCAGAACATAGCGTTGAAAGGACAAGGGCGTGAAGAAAATGGATGGACGAATTGTAATAGTCGATGATGAACCTATTACGAGACTCGATATTCGTGATATTGTGATAGAAGCAGGGTACGAAGTAGTCGGTGAAGCAGCTGATGGTTTTGAAGCAATTGAAGTATGTAAAAAAACACAACCTGACCTAGTATTAATGGACATTCAAATGCCAATTTTAGATGGTCTAAAAGCAGGTAAAAAAATTGTTCAAGACCAACTAGCCAGTAGTATTGTCTTTTTATCTGCATACAGTGACGTACAAAATACGGACAAGGCTAAAAAATTAGGCGCACTGGGTTATTTAGTTAAACCTCTAGATGAAAAATCATTAATACCTACAATTGAAATGAGCATTGAACGAGGCAAACAAACGCAGCTGTTACTGAATCAAATCGATAAATTAAGTTTAAAATTAGAAGAACGTAAAATTATCGAAAAAGCCAAAGGTATTCTTGTAAAAGAAAATCATATATCGGAAGAAGAAGCCTACCAAATGTTGCGTACGTTAAGTATGAACAAACGCGCACGTATGAGTGAAATTGCAGAATTGATTGTAATGGATGATGAATAAATGAAACGATTAGAGCAATTATGTCACCAATATACCAATCTTTCAGAATCAGACATTAAAGAATTACAACGTACAGCACGTTATCTTTCTTCGACGACACTCTATCAAAGTGCAGATGTTTTTATTGATGTGTATAAGGAAATGTCACAGCAAGCACTAGTCGTTTATCATAAGCCGCCTGCGAAGACAACTTCTTTATATAGCGGAGATGTCGTCGGGATGGAAGCTTTATTAAAAAATGAACCTGGTGTTCTGCGTACCATGCAGACTAGCTTAAATAGCATTGGTTTGTTAGCAGTGACTCAGGAAAATCGTTTGATTAAGCAAAATATCTATCCCATTCGCAATGAACATCGAACGATTGGTGTCATTATTGTCGAGATTGCGGCAGATGAAGAGATTCAAGCGGACTTACAAAAAGAGGAGCTAAATAACTGCCAGTTAGCAAAAGTAGCGAAATCAACTAGTCAAGTCGATGCGTTATTTATTGATCAATTGGCAGAAGCCGTTTTGATTTTTGATGCGGCGGGTCACTTATTAATTACCAATCACAATGCACAAGAGCTTTATCGCAAACTTGGTTATCGGGACAATATCATTGGAATGAGCTATGACAATTTGTCCATCGATTATACAACTTTTGAATATGTGTTGTATCAAATGAAATATAAAATGAGTAATCAACCAATTGAAAGCAAAACGACCTACCTTAATTATTATTTTAAGGTTCGGAAAGTGTGGTTGGCATCAGAAGAACAACTGATTATGATTATTCAAGACAATACAGAATTTAAAGAAAAAGAAGCGGAAATTATTTCCAAATCTGTTGCGATTCGTGAAATTCATCATCGTGTTAAAAATAACTTGCAATCGGTGGTTTCCTTATTGCGTATTCAAGAACGGCGAACGCAAAGCCCCGAAGCAAAGAAAGTCCTTCATGAAAGTGTCAATCGAATTATGGCAATTGCAGCCACCCATGAATTGCTGTCAAAACAAGTCAAAGATGACGTTGCTTTACGGCAAACATTGGAAGCAGTGATGTATAATTTTAGACATCTTTTTCAAGGCGCACAACCCATTGAGATGATGATGGATGTTGATCCAGCCATTATGGTTTCTAGCGAACAAATGGTCACCATTTCCCTTGTTGTCAACGAACTATTACAAAACATTTTTGATCATGCATTTGAGCCACAAACAAGTGGCGTTGTTAAACTTAGTGGAACATTAGATAATAAAATGATTACCATTACTGTTACAGATAATGGTAAAGGCTATGACGTTCATCAAAGTAACGAGACCAGTTTAGGTTTGATGATTGTCAAAAGCTACGTAAAAGATAAATTAAAAGGAAAAATTACAATTGAATCCAATAAACAGGGAACTAAAACCTGTTTCTATTTCGAACAGAACACCAGTGATGTTGTTCATTGATTAAGCAAAGGCGCTTAAAGAAAAGTAGAAAGAAATTTTCTAACGATTCTTTAAGTGCCTTTTTGTATGCAAAAGGAGGCGAGTCAGGCGATGTCGAAGGAAACACTTTTAACCGTAGGGATTGATTTAGGGACGTCTACAACCCAATTAGTCTTGTCAGAATTAACTGTTGAAAATTTTGCCTCTGCGTTTACAGTACCACGTATCAGCATTTCTGATAAAAAAGTCATTTACCGAAGTGACATTATCTTTACACCCTTACTTAACCAATCAGAAATTGATGCAGAACCTATCAAAGCGTTTGTAGCGGAGCAATATCGCCAAGCAGGCATTCATAAACAAGATATTCAAATGGGTGCGGTAATTATCACAGGTGAAACTGCTCGAAAAAGCAATGCCAACAATGTGCTACGAGCACTTAGTGGCTATGCAGGTGATTTTGTCGTTGCTACGGCTGGTCCTGATTTAGAAAGTATCATTGCCGGGAAAGGCGCTGGTGCTCAAACTTATTCTGAAACGAAACGCAAACCGGTGGTTAATTTAGACATTGGTGGGGGAACGACAAATTTAGCTGTCTTTAAAGATGGCGAAGTGATTGACACGGCTTGTTTTGACATTGGCGGACGCTTAATTAAATTAGATCAACAACAAAAAATCACCTATATAGCTCCGAAGATTCAAGAAATTATAAATAAAAAAGGGCTAACCTTGCACCTTGGTGACCAAGCCACCGAACAAAACTTACTGCCAATTATTTCGGAATTAGTTGCCGTGTTAGAAAATAGCATTGGCTTGGGGACACAAAGTCCGTTCTACCAGTTATTAGTAACCAACCATCCACTACGAAAAGGTGGGGAATTACCAATTGTAACATTTTCTGGTGGTGTGGCTGATTGCTTAAATACGACAAGTACGAATCTCTTTAAATATGGGGACATCGGCTTACTTTTAGGGAAATACTTGAGAAAGTCACTGATTTTTTCGGAAAAAGAAGTCTTAGAAAGCGCAGAAACAATCCGAGCGACGGTCGTCGGAGCAGGTTCACACACTGCTGAAATTAGCGGAAGCACGATCGCTTACCGTGAGCAAATTTTGCCGGTAAAAAATATCCCAATTCTAAAATTAGCGCAAGAGGATGAAACCCTTACTGTGACAGAATTAGGCCAGCGAATCCAAGAAAAACTCAATTGGCATCGTATTGAAGAAACACCCCAGATTGCCCTAGCAATTAGAGGCATGAGCAATCCAACATTTGCTGATATTCAACGCTATGGTCAAGGGATTGTGGAAGGATTAGCTAGTTTAGTTGCTGAACAAATTCCCATTATTGTTATGGTGGATGAAGACATGGCGAAAGCTTTAGGGCATGCCTTAAGTGCCCATCTGCCAAAAGACTATCCGTTTATCTGTCTTGATTCGGTCAAAGTAGAAAACGGTGATTATGTAGATATCGGTTTACCAGTGGCAGAAGGAGCCGTCCTTCCAGTCATTGTTAAGACCTTAGTATTTAATTAAAAAGGAGCGACACAAAGATGATTTTAAAAACCAAACTATTTGGCAAAGTCTATCAATTTACATCCGTTAAAGAAGTCTTAGCCAAAGCCAATGAAGAAAAGTCTGGCGACAAGTTAGCTGGCGTAGCTGCTAATTCGGCCGAAGAACGCGTGGCAGCAAAAGTCGTTTTATCGGAATTGTCCTTAAATGACTTGTTTAACAATCCCGTTGTTGATTATGACGAAGACGAAGTGACACGCATTATTATTGACCAAGTCAATATGCGAATTTTTGAAAGTATTAAACATTGGACAGTCGCAGAATTACGCGAATTTATCTTATCTTCGGAAACAACCGATTTTGATATCAAACGAATTTCCCGTGGACTCACTTCTGAAATGATTGCTGCTGTCTGTAAATTAATGTCCAACATGGATCTAATTGTTGGCGCAAAAAAAATCAATATTGAAAAAACCGCCAACACAACGATTGGCCGTCCCGGAACTTTTTCGAATCGTTTACAGCCGAACCATCCAACCGATAATGTCGATGGCATTATGGCATCAGTTATGGAAGGTCTTTCTTATGGCGCCGGTGATGCGTTAATTGGTTTGAATCCTGTTGATGATTCTACAGAAAGTGTTAAACGGATTTTAAACAAATTTGAAGAGTTCCGCAGCGAATGGGAAATTCCAACACAAACTTGCGTGCTTGCTCACGTAACGACACAAATGGAAGCCATGCGTCAAGGCGCGCCAACTGGCTTAGTCTTTCAATCCATCGCTGGTTCAGAAAAAGGGAACACAGCATTTGGTTTAAATGCAGAAATTTTAGCTGAAGCACAAGATTTAGCGCTTCACAGTGGTCAAGCAACTGGTCCTAATGTGATGTATTTTGAAACAGGTCAAGGCTCAGAACTTTCTTCTGAAGCGAACTTTGGCGCAGACCAAGTCACAATGGAAGCGCGTTGTTATGGCTTAGCCAAAAAATTTGATCCGTATATTGTAAATACCGTTGTCGGCTTTATTGGACCAGAATATCTTTACGATTCAAAACAAGTCATCCGCGCTGGTTTAGAAGATCATTTCATGGGCAAATTAACTGGAATTTCAATGGGTTGTGATGTCTGCTACACCAACCATATGAAAGCTGATCAAAATGATATGGAAAACTTAGCAATGTTATTAGCAACAGCTGATTGTACGTATATCATGGGGATTCCTCATGGCGATGATGTCATGTTAAATTATCAAACAACTGGGTTCCATGAAACTGCGACGATTCGTGAAACATTAGGCTTACGTCCAATTAAAGAATTTGAAGAATGGATGGAAAAAATGGGCTTAATGGAAAACGGAAAATTAACAAGTCGCGCTGGCGATGCATCTGTATTTATTAAATAAACGAGGTGAGAATACAAATGAACGAAAAAGAATTAAAAGAAATGATTGCCGGAATTTTAACAGAAATGGTCGCTGACAATCAAGCGGTTTCGACTGCCACTGTGACTGCTGAAGAAAAACCAGTCACAACACACGTCACTGAAACGACAGAAATTGAAGAAGGCCTAATTCCTGACATTACTGAAGTAGATTTACGTAAACAATTACTATTGAAAAATGCCGTAGATCCTGAAGCACTATTAAAAATGAAAGCTTTCTCGCCAGCTCGTTTAGGCGTTGGTCGTGCAGGGACGCGTTATATGACTAGTTCAACATTACGTTTCCGAGCGGACCATGCGGCAGCACAAGATGCGGTCTTTTCAGACGTAAGCGAAGACTTGGTAAAAGAAATGAATTTTATTTCTACAAAAACAATCTGTAACAGTAAAGATGAATATTTAACACGTCCAGATTATGGTCGTCAATTTGATGAAGAAAATAGTGAAATCATTCGGAAAAATACGACACCAAAAGCCAAAATCCAAATGGTCGTAGGGGATGGCCTTAGTTCAGCTGCTATCGAAGCGAATATTAAAGAAGTCCTACCAGCAATTAAACAAGGATTAAACATGTACAACTTAGATTTCGACAATGTAGTTTTTGTTAAATATTGTCGCGTGCCAGCAATGGATAAAATTGGTGAAATCACTGACGCTGATGTTGTTTGCTTGCTAGTTGGCGAACGTCCTGGTTTAGTAACAGCTGAATCTATGAGTGCCTACATTGCTTACAAACCAACTGTCGGTATGCCAGAAGCCCGGCGGACAGTTATTTCAAATATTCACAAAGGTGGGACACCGGCTGTTGAAGCAGGGGCCTACATTGCCGAAATTATCAAAAAAATGTTAGACAAGAAAAAATCTGGTATTGATTTAAAAGAAGCTGAATAAAGGAGGATTTCTCATGAAAAATGATCGTCTAGGCGCAAATGTCCTAAGTATGAAAGTCATTCCCAATGTCGATCCGGCATTAGCAAAAGAATTATCATTGAAACCAGAACATCGCTCATTAGGAATTGTTACTTCCGATTGTGATGATGTCACTTATGTTGCATTAGATGAAGCAACCAAAGCCGCCGATGTTACTGTAGTTTACGGTAAAAGTATGTATGCTGGCGCAGCAAATGCTTCAACCAAATTAGCCGGTGAAGTGATAGGCATTATTGCTGGTCCGAGTCCTGCCGAAGTCAATAGTGGCTTGAGTGTCATTACGCAAGTCATTGAAGAAGAAGCCAGCTTCTATAGTGCTAACGAAGATGACAGCATTGTTTATTTTGCACATGTAGTGTCAAGAACGGGTAGCTTTTTATCTGAACAAGCGAATATTCCTGAAGGTGAAGCGATTGCTTATCTGATTGCACCACCGCTAGAAGCAATGGTTGGTTTAGATGCAGCAATGAAAGCTGCCGATGTTCAAATGGGTGTCTTTTATGGCCCACCTTCTGAAACGAACTTTGGCGGTGCCTTATTGACAGGTAGTCAATCTGCATGTAAAGCTGCTTGCAGTGCGTTTGAACAAGTCATTCAAAATATCGCTGACAATCCGTTGAGTTATTAAGGATGTGACCTGAATGAAAGCATTAGGAATGGTCGAAGTCAAAGGTTTTTTAGGTGCCATTAGTGTGGCCGATGCGGCATTGAAAGCCGCCGACGTTACTTTGTTAAAAGCTGAAATTATTAATGGCGGTTTAACAACTGTGGAACTGATTGGTGACGTTGCCGCGGTTCAAGCTGCCGTTGAAGTAGGCACGGAAGTAGCTAAAGAATTAAATTGTTTAATTGCTCATCATGTGATCTCACGGGTTGATGCTCAAACGGAAGTGATTTTATCAGATTCAGAACCTAAGTCAGCACCTGAACCGATGGAACAAGTAGAAGTAATTGAAGAAGAGATTGAAACACCAGATTTGGAAGAACACACAGGCACACGCCAAAAATTAGAAACACAACGCGTGGTTGATTTACGCAAACAAGCCTACAAAATGAACCTAAGTAGTTTAAAGAAAAGTGAGATTAAATTTGCCAATAAAGAAGCTTTAATTCAAGCAATCATGGCTGAAATAGAAAGAAGTGAAGACGAGTGGAATTAGTAGATAAAGACTTACGTTCCATCCAAGAAACAAGAAATTTAATCAGAAAAGCCAAAGAGGCACAGCAAGTATTAGCAACATTTTCGCAAAAACAAATCGATGCGATTGTCCAAGCAGTTTCAGAGGCTACGTTTAACCAACGAGAAAAGTTAGCGAAAATGGCCAATGAAGAAACAGGATTTGGTATCTATGAAGATAAAATCATCAAAAATGCTTTCGCTTCAAAAGTAGTATATGACGAAATGAAGGACAAAGCTACAGTTGGTGTGATCCATGATGATGCTGCCAAAAAAGTCACTGAAATTGCTGTCCCAGTTGGTGTGATTGCAGGATTAATTCCTTCTACCAACCCGACATCAACAGTCATTTACAAAGCATTAATTTCATTAAAAGCTGCCAACAGTATTGTTTTTTCACCACATCCCAATGCGTTGAAATCGATTATTGAAACAGTGGAAATTATCCAAAAAGCGGCTATTGCTGCAGGGGCACCAGAAGGTTGTGTCTCGGTCATCAAAACGCCAACTATGCAAGCGACCAGCGAATTAATGAAAAATAAAGAAACAAATTTAATTTTAGCTACTGGTGGAAACGCAATGGTTAAAGCCGCGTACTCTTCTGGAACACCAGCAATCGGTGTTGGGCCTGGTAATGGACCAGCCTACATCGAACGAAGCGCAAATGTTCCTCATGCAGTGAAACAAATAATGGATTCAAAAACTTTCGATAACGGTACAATTTGTGCATCGGAACAATCAATTATTGTTGAAACTGTCAACCGTGAAGCGGTCAAAGAAGAGTTAATTAAGCAGGGCGCGTATTTCTTAAGTCCAGCCGAAGCCGACAAATTAGCTAAATTTATTTTACGACCAAACGGTACAATGAACCCGCAAATCGTGGGTCGTTCCGTTCAACATATTGCTTCATTAGTTGGTTTATCTATTCCAAAAGATCGCCGCTTAATTGTTGCTGAGGAAACACATGTAGGCTTGAAATATCCATTTTCAAGAGAAAAATTGGCACCGATTATTGCTTTCTATACAGTTGAAAACTGGGAAGCAGCTTGCGCGTTATCAATTGAAATTTTGAAAGGTGAAGGTGCGGGTCATACGATGGGTATTCACACAGAAAACAAAGAAGTCATTCGTGAATTTGGCTTAAGAAAACCCGTCTCTCGTTTGCTTGTTAACACCTCTGGTACACTTGGCGGCATTGGTGCTTCAACTAACTTAGTGCCAGCATTAACACTAGGTTGTGGCGCAGTTGGTGGCAGCTCAACTTCTGATAATATTGGGGTTGAAAATCTGTTCAATTTACGTCGTGTTGCTTATGGCGTGCGTGATTTAGAAGAGATTCGTCAAGAATTTGGTCAAACATCAACCACATCTGTGGCTACTTCTTGCGAAACAACCAATCAAGAAGAACTAGTAAATGCCGTGGTGGCTCAAGTTTTAGCTCGCTTAAACTAACAAGAAACGAGCGAGTAAGAGTAAAACAAATAAATTATTGGATTTAGGGTTTGGGACCTAAGTCAAATTGATAATTGTCCCAAATTTTTAAAAATAAAACATACATCTTAGGAGGAAATTATAATGTCAAGTACAAATGCTTTAGGAATGATCGAAACTCGTGGTTTAGTAGGTGCTGTTGAAGCAGCCGATGCAATGGTAAAAGCGGCAAACGTTACTTTAATTGGAAAAGAACAAGTCGGTGGCGGTTTAGTTACAGTAATGGTTCGCGGTGACGTTGGTGCCGTGAAAGCAGCAACAGATGCTGGTGCTGCTGCAGCAGAACGTGTTGGCGAATTATTATCTGTCCATGTAATTCCACGTCCACATACAGAAGTAGACGCTATTTTACCACACGCAACAACTGAATTATAATTTTGATTTTTTGGGGCAGAGGTAGGTTCATTACTTCTGTCCTAAACTTTCATTGAGGAGGGGTGTTATGACAGTTATTACAGAAGATATGCTTCGCATCAAAAGGCTAAAAAAAGAACTAGAAGATGGCACGGATTTTGTGTTTCCTGTAGGCAGTTTTCTGACGCCAGCCGCCAAAAGCTATCTACGCGAGCATCGGATTAATAGCAGCTTCTCTTCAACAAACCCATTGCTTTCTGAGGTTCATTCAGTGAAGGCCTCCTCACAAAAACAAGAACATTTATCGAAAGAAACAATTTATGAGATTCGGCACTTAAGCCATCTATTGTATTTGCCTTTCTTAACGAATGAAGCGTTATCAACAGAAGGTTGGTTATATTTCGAACAACAACAACAGTGGTTAGAGAAATTTATTTTAGAACAGTCGCTTGTAATGGAACCAGTCATTTTGGAATCAAAGGTAACTATTCTAACTAACCAACAGAGACAATGGCGCTATTCCTCAAAAGAAATTCAATTACAACTAGATAAAATTATTCTCCAGTTAAAAGGAGAATCACAACTGTTCGGCCTTTTTCAATCTTGGGCTACAGAATTAATTAGCACCATGGCTGAAATATCACGAAACTAGGAGATGAACAAATTGGATTCAATGAATGAAATTGTTGAAGAAGTTGTTAAACGAATTCAGCAACAACAACAAAATACTTTTGAAGTTGAAGCTTCTGGCCGACATGTTCATTTGTCTCGTCAAGAGATTGATGCATTATTTGGACCAGGATATCAACTAACAAAAGTGAAAGATTTATCACAACCTGGACAGTTCGTTTGTAAAGAACGAATTACGGTTGCTGGACCTAAAGGACTTTTTCAAAATGTGGTTATTTTAGGCCCTGAACGTAGCGAATCACAAGTCGAAGTTTCTATGACGGATACGCGTATTTTAGGAATTAATGCCCCAGTTAGAGAGAGTGGCAAGACAGAAGGGACACCTGGCGTCACGCTGATGAACGGATCAGCAGTTGTGACATTAAGTCACGGCTTAATTGTTGCCAAACGTCACATTCACATGACACCTGAAGACGCCTTGAAAAATAAAGTAAGCAATAGCCAAATTGTGCAAGTCAAAGTGGAAGGCACACGTCCGTTAATCTTTGATGATGTGGTTGTGCGAATCAGTCCGCGATTTGCAACGTACATGCACATTGACTACGATGAAGCCAACGCTTGCGGCTTAACCAAAGGAGCTCGTGGCTATATTCTTAAGTAAAAGGAGGCAAGACAATGAACGTTTCTGAAATGGAAAATTTGATTCAACAGATTACTGATCGAATTTGCCAACAATTGCTGTCGTCGTCTTATTCAGTGGCTTTAGCAGAAGCAAAAGAAGCATTTCCTGAAGAAATGTTTGTTCGTTTTCCTGATGTAAATTGGGTAACCAAGGAGCAGAAGCTAGCACGAGGCTTGGTTGTAAAGAGGCTAACGATTTCCCAAGTAAATGCGATTGCGCATTTACAGGAAACGGATGAATTAGTCAAAAACATCTTAGCATTCTTATTTGAAGGTAAGCCGGTATTGGTTTTAACCCCAATACCTTCAGTGAGTAAAAATTCACGATTGAAGTATCGTTTGAAACAAACGATTCAGGAAAACGTGGACATGTGCCAACAGTTTGGGCTGATTTTTTATCATGATTCAGAAAATTACGCTGTTTTTCAGGCGGCCTGTCAAAAACAACTTCGTTCTTTAGCTGAGACCAAACGAACCTACATTACTGAAAAACAATTGATAAGAATGACAGAATCAGGTGTTTCTTTAAGTAAAAACGCCTATTTAACCCCGTTAGCGAAAGATTATGCTAGGAAACATCAATTGCTGACGTAAGGAGGAAAAACGATGCTTTTAGGAAAAGTGACTGGTAGCCTTTGGTCAACAAGAAAAGATGAAAAATTAAATGGCTGGAAATTTATGATGGTTGATATTTTGAATCAAGAGGACGAAAAGCAAGGATTTCTAATTGCTGCTGACAACGCTGGAGCTGGTGTCGGGGACAAAGTGTTAATTAGTCAAGGCAATGCTGCCCGTATTTCGGCAGAAGATTCAAATGTCCCAATTGATGCAATGATTGTTGGTGTCATTGATTCTACAGAGGAAGAATAGGGAGGACGAGACATGAGCATTAATGAAATTATTATGTATATTATGGTTCTTTTCATGATTATTGGAGGAATCGATAAATGTATTGGCAACAAACTAGGTTTAGGGGAGCAATTTGAGGAAGGGATTATGGCTATGGGTTCTCTAGCGCTTTCTATGGTAGGGATTATCACTTTAGCGCCTGTCTTAGCCAATCTTTTAAGTCCGATTGTCGTTCCTGTCTATGAATTACTAGGGGCTGATCCAGCAATGTTTGCCACAACCTTATTGGCTAATGATATGGGCGGCTTTGCGTTAGCGCAACAATTAGCCAATGATCCACAAGCTGGTTTATTTGCGGGGGCAATCTTAGGCGCAATGATGGGGCCAACGTTAGTCTTTACAATTCCAGTAGCGCTTGGCATTATCCAAAAAGACGACCAACAATTCTTAGCAACGGGTGTTTTGAGCGGGATTATTACAATTCCTTTTGGTTTATTAGCAGGTGGTTTAACAGCGGGCATGCCATTGTCATTGATTATTCCTAACTTAATTCCAATTATTATTGTTGCCGCTTTAATTATTTTAGGTTTATGGTTAGCGCCAAAAGGCATGATTAAAGGCTTCCAAATTTTTGGTCAAGGCGTAGTGATTGTCGCTATCTTTGGTTTAGTTGTGGGGGCGATTCAACTATTATTAGGAATTACAGTGATTCCTGGCATTGCACCAGTTACTGAAGGAATTGAAGTCGTTGGCGGGATTGCTTTAACTTTAGCTGGCGCTTTCTGTTTAGTAGCTGTGATTACGAAAGTCTTTAATAAACCATTGATGAAACTAGGAAAAGTTTTAGGAATGAATGAAGTAGCGGCTGCAGGAATGGTTGCTACATTAGCTAACAATATTCCCATGTTCCAAATGTTAAAAGACATGGATAATCGAGGAAAAATTATTAATATCGCTTTTGCTGTTTCGGCTTCTTTCGTTTTAGGTGACCACCTTGGTTTTACTGCAGGCGTAGCAAAAGAAATGATTTTTCCAATGATTGTTGGCAAATTAGTTGGAGGGATTACCGCCATTTTTGTGGCTATCTTTATGGCAAATCGAATGCTAGGGAAACCCGAAACAGAAGTGAAATAATGAGGTGTAAATATGACAGAATTAAATCGTGAAATGATTGAAACGCTTGTTCGACAAATTGTCACAGAAAAATTAATGCCGACTAAACAAGTGGATCCAAGTGGAATTATGTCCATCAAATTACCCGAAATCGACGTAACAGAAGACGATCGCTTAGATACAGGCAACCCAGCGGACATTGTTTACACAAAAGATCTGTTTTCTTTAGAAGAAAGCCCGCGCCTTGGTTGCGGTTTAATGGTGATGAAAGATACCACCTTCGACTGGACACTAGAATACGATGAAATTGATTATATTATTTCAGGACAACTGGATATACTGATTGACGGACGTAAAATTTCTGCAACAGCCGGCGAAATTATTTTAATCCCGAAAAGTAGCAAAATTCAATTTTCAGTGACGGGTGATGCCCGCTTTGTCTACGTGACTTATCCAGCAGATTGGCAAAGCCAATAATTATTTTGTCGGTATTCAGAGAATAATTTTGCCAAAACCCTTTACTCAGCGTTATAATAAATAAGAACGAAAAAAGGGGTTGAGTGAATGACATTTGAGAATCCAAGTCAAAATCAAATTTTTGATATTCTAAAACAAGCAAAAAATATTGCGGTGGTTGGTTTGAGTAACAAGCCCGACCGCACAAGTTACAAAATTGCAGAAATTTTACAGCAACATGGCTATCGTGTGTTACCTGTCAATCCAGTTTTAAAAGGCGAAACGGTGCTTGGCGAAACGGTTTATGGGGCATTAACAGAGATTCCTGAAAAGATTGATATTGTTGACGTCTTTCGGCGGAGTGAATTTTTGCCAGAAGTGGCCGCAGAAACATTGAAAACAGAAGCGCCTGTCTTTTGGGCCCAACTAGGTTTGGAAAACGAAGAGGCAGCGAACTTGTTATTAAATGAAGGTCGGCAAGTTATTATGAACCGTTGTATTAAAATTGAATTGGCAAAAATGGCAGATGCTGAATAAACACGTGTAATTTTATAAAGAAAGAGCGTCCTGAACGGAAAGCTCTTTTTTTTTTGACCCAGATAGAGTATTATTGTAATGATGGTTTTAGAAGGAGCGAACGGAAAACGCAAGAAACCCGCTCACTCTTCTTCTAATTCTTTAAGAAATAGTTAATGTACGCTTATTAACTAAACGAGAATCTAAGTATAAGGAGTTTTTTCTTTGGCTAAAAAAATTAACAATGAGTACAATGATGCCTCTATCCAAGTCCTAGAAGGATTGGAAGCAGTGAGGAAAAGACCTGGTATGTATATCGGTTCAACCGATAGCCGTGGACTCCATCACTTAGTCTATGAAATTGTCGATAACGCAGTCGATGAAGCGTTATCTGGCTACGGGAATGAAATCAACGTAACTATCCAAAAAGATAATAGTATTTGTGTTGCAGACTCTGGCCGCGGAATGCCAACAGGGATGCATGCTTCTGGTATCCCAACAGTAGAAGTAATTTTTACTGTCTTACATGCGGGTGGTAAGTTTGGCCAAGGTGGCTATAAAACTTCAGGCGGACTCCATGGGGTGGGTGCCAGTGTTGTTAATGCCTTATCTAAGTGGTTAGAAGTTCATATTGTTCGTGATGGCGTAGAATACATGGAACGATTTGAGGACGGCGGTAAACCAGTTGGTACCTTAAAAAAAATCGGCAAAACAAAAAAACGCAACGGCACCTCCGTTACTTTTTTACCTGACGACACCATTTTCTCTACGACAAATTTTTCTTACGAAATTTTAGCAGAACGTTTGAGAGAATCAGCTTTCTTATTAAAAGGCGTCAAAATTACTTTAACGGATGAACGTGGGGAAGAACCCAAAGAAGAAGTCTTCCACTACGAAGAAGGCATTAAAGAATTTGTTGCCTATCTAAATGAAGAAAAAGATACATTAACACCCGTTGTTTATTTTTCAGGAGCCAAAGAAGGTATTGAAGTTGAATTAGCTTACCAATACAACGATGGCTATTCTGAAAATGTTTTATCTTTCGTTAACAATGTCCGCACAAAAGATGGCGGTACCCACGAAGTCGGTATGAAAACGTCAATGACAAAGGCGTACAATGAATATGCACGGAAAGTAGGACTATTAAAAGAAAAAGATAAAAATTTAGAAGGTAGCGACTTCCGTGAAGGCTTAGCAGCCGTCCTTTCTATTCGAGTACCAGAAAACTTACTACAGTTCGAGGGCCAAACCAAAGGGAAATTAGGTACACCTTTAGCAAGAACCGTTGTCGATAACGTCGTAGGCGAACAAATGGGCTTCTATTTACAAGAAAACAGTGAAATGAGTCAATCATTAATTCGGAAAGCGATTAAAGCCCGTGAAGCCCGTGAAGCGGCTCGCAAAGCCCGTGAAGAAAGCCGGAACGGTAAAAAACGGAAAAAAGGCGAATCGTTACTTTCTGGAAAATTAACACCGGCTCAATCTAGAAATCCTAAGAAAAATGAACTATATCTTGTCGAAGGAGACTCAGCCGGTGGCTCAGCAAAACAAGGACGCGACCGGAAATTTCAAGCCATTTTACCGCTACGAGGAAAAGTCATTAATACGGAAAAAGCGAAAATGCAAGACATCTTGAAAAACAAAGAAATCAATACTATGATCTATACAATTGGCGCAGGCGTCGGTCCTGAATTTTCAATTGAAGATTGTAATTATGATAAAATCATCATCATGACCGATGCGGATACCGATGGTGCCCATATTCAAGTGTTGCTATTAACGTTCTTTTATCGTTATATGAAACCATTAATTGAAGCCGGCAAAGTCTATATTGCCTTACCACCTCTTTATAAAGTCTCTAAAGGAACTGGAAAAAAATCAGTCATTGAGTATGCTTGGACCGATGGTGAATTGGCAGAAGTGATTGATAAAGTTGGTAAAGGCTATATGCTCCAACGCTATAAAGGTTTGGGTGAAATGAATGCAGAACAACTTTGGGAAACAACGATGGATCCTGAAACTAGAACCTTAATTCGTGTTCGGATTGATGATGCAGCTCAAGCAGAACGCCGTGTGACCACATTAATGGGCGACAAAGTCGAACCTCGTCGAAAATGGATTGAACAACATGTTCAATTTACATTGGAAGAAGATGGCAGTATTTTAGATCGTTCAGAAGAAGACACTTCTGCACCAACAGGAGAAAGTCTTTTAGATGCGGAAAAAACAAAAGAAGCAGAACAAACCGATGACACTGAAATCAGTTTGTTTGACATAGAGTAGGGAGTGACAATTTTGGAAAAACGCCAAGAAGTTCAAGAATTAACCCTTGAAGAAGTAATGGGCGATCGTTTTGGAAGATATTCCAAATACATCATTCAAGAACGGGCCCTACCAGATATTCGAGATGGGCTAAAACCAGTACAACGCCGCATTCTCTTTTCAATGAATAAAGACGGCAATACCTTTGATAAAGGCTTTCGTAAATCGGCAAAATCTGTCGGAAACATTATGGGGAATTATCATCCCCATGGCGACATTAGTATTTATGAAGCGATGGTCCGTCTAAGTCAAGACTGGAAATTACGGGAAGTACTAATTGAAATGCACGGAAACAACGGAAGTATGGATGGCGACCCACCAGCGGCGATGCGTTATACAGAAGCTCGTTTATCACAGTTAAGTGGTGAGTTGTTAAAAGATATCGACAAAAATACCGTCGATTTCGTTTGGAATTTTGACGATACAGAAAAAGAACCCACTGTTTTACCAGCCAAATATCCTAATTTATTGGTAAATGGCTCAACGGGGATTTCAGCAGGTTATGCAACAGAAATTCCTACACATAATTTAGCGGAAATTATTGATGGGACCGTGTATTTAATTGATCATCCTAATGCAAGTTTAGAGAAATTAATGGAATACATTCCAGGACCAGATTTTCCAACAGGTGGGATCTTACAAGGAAAAGCAGAAATTAAAAAAGCCTACGAAACCGGCCGTGGTAAAGTAATTTTACGTGCGAAGACAAAGATTGAGCCCTTAAAAGGCGGCAAGCAACAAATTGTCATTTCTGAAATTCCTTATGAAGTCAACAAAGCAACGCTAGTGAAGAAGATGGATGAAATCCGTTTAAATAAAAAAGTAGACGGCATTGCCGAAGTTCGTGACGAAAGTGACAGAACTGGCTTACAAATTGTTGTCGAACTAAAAAAAGATGTCAATGCAGAAGGTATTTTAAATTATCTATTTAAAAACACTGAATTGCAAATCAATTACAACTTTAACATGGTAGCCATCGACAACATGACCCCGCAACAAGTGGGACTAAAACGGATTTTAGAAAGTTACATTACGCACCGCAAATCAGTTATCATTAACCGTTGTCAATTTGAGTTGGACAAAGCTCGCAAACGTGAGCACATTGTTGCTGGTTTAATTAAAGCATTGTCTATCTTAGATAAAGTGATTGCAACAATTCGTGGCAGTAAAGATAAAAAAGATGCGAAGAAGAACTTAGTATCCGACTATGCGTTTACTGAAGAACAAGCTGAAGCAATCGTTACTTTACAGCTATACCGTTTAACTAATACAGATATTACTGATTTACAAGAAGAAGCGAAAACTTTAGAACAACAAATTGCTGAGTTATTGAACATTTTAAACAATGAAAAAGAACTATTCTCAGTCATGAAAAAAGAACTTCGCGAAGTTAAAAAGCAATATGGCAATCCGCGCTTAACTCAAATTGAAGAGGAAATCCAAGAAATCAAGATTGAAACAGCCGTGTTAGTTGCGCAGGAAGACGTGGTCGTAACCGTGACGCACGAAGGCTATATCAAGCGGAGTAGTATTCGTTCTTATACAGCTTCAAAACCAGAAGAAATCGGCATGAAAGAAGGCGACTTTTTACTATATGCTGGCGAAGTCAATACATTAGATCATCTTTTACTAGTAACAAATAAAGGAAATATGATCTATCGCCCCGTCCATGAGTTGCCAGATTTACGCTGGAAAGAAATTGGCGAACATATTTCTCAAACCATTTTAAATCTTGCTATCGATGAATCGATTATTGCTGTATATCCTTATAAAGAGTTAAGTCCGACAAAAACCTTTGTTTTCATTACAAAAGCTGGCATGATTAAACAAACCAAAATGGCTGATTTTGAGCCTTGGCGCACTTATAAGAGCCGCCCGACATCTTGTATGAAATTAAAATCAGACCAAGATGAAATTACCAATGTTTATTTAACAAATGATCAAGACTTATTGGATGTTTTCCTCGTGAGCAATCGCGGTTTTGGCTTACGTTATCCATTATATGAAGTACCAGTCGTGGGTAGTAAAGCGGCTGGAGTTAAATCAATGAACCTCAAAGAAGACGATTATGTCGTTAATGGTTTACTGGTTCATTCTGAAGGGGATACACCGATTGTCATCGTTACCCAACGTGGCGGTGTTAAACGCATGTTAGCCCAAGAATTAACACAATTAGGACGAGCAAAACGTGGACTAATGGTCTTGCGGGAATTGAAGAAAAATCCACATCGTGTTGTCTTTATGTCTGAAAGTACCGATTTAGATTTATTAGTTACTACGCAAAAAGGCACACAAGAAGTTATTCAGTCGAAAAACTATCCAATCAGTGAACGAACATCCAACGGTTCCTTTGTCATCGATGAACAAAAAGATGGCCAAGTAATGGAAGTCCACGAGATGCATTCTGCAGTGATTGAAGAAGAACAAACAAACTAAACTGTGTTATAAATATCTCCACAGCAGCCATCTGTATTAATACAGATGGCTGCTGTTTTTAATACAGAAGTACATTTTTCACAAGTGATAACAACTATAAATCGTTCTTATTTTCACAAGTATAAATGCTTATATATCAGCATTTAGAATCTTTGCTCCCCATTTATTTATTAAGAAAGTGCAATAAATAATAAAAAAACGCTTGCATCTAAAAGGTTATGTGTTATACTAATCACATAAAGCTGTTACATACAATCAAGTAGCAGTTAACTAAGGAGGCAAACACTTCATGAAACAATGGGAAGGCTTTAAAGGCGACAAATGGAGAACAAGCGTTGACACTCGTGATTTTATTCAAAACAACTACACAGAGTACAAAGGCGACGACAGTTTCTTAGAACCAATCGCTCCAAGCACTGACAAATTATGGACAAAACTACAAGAATTATTTGAAATCCAACATGAAAAAAATGGCGTTTATGACATGGATAGCGATATCCCAGCAACTATTACGTCACATGAACCTGGTTACTTAATCAAAGAAGAAGAAAAAATTGTCGGTTTACAAACAGATGTACCATTAAAACAAGCATTTATGCCATTCGGTGGTATTAAAATGGCGAACAATGCCTTAGTTTCAAATGGTTATGAAACTGACGAAGAAATGACAAAAATCTTCACAGAATACAGAAAAACACATAACCAAGGTGTTTTTGATGCCTACACAGCTGAAATGCGTTTAGCACGTAAAAACAAAATCATTACTGGTCTTCCAGATGCTTATGGCCGTGGCCGTATTATCGGTGACTATCGTCGTATCGCATTATATGGTATCGACTACTTAATGGAACAAAAGAAAAAAGATCATGATAACACTGGTAACAAAGAAATGACAGATGATGTTATTCGCTTACGTGAAGAAATTTCTGAACAATACCGTGCGTTAAATGACTTAAAACAAATGGCTGCTTCTTATGGTTTCGATATTTCTCGTCCTGCTGCAAATGCGCAAGAAGCAATCCAATGGTTATACTTTGGTTACCTAGGTGCCATTAAATCTCAAAATGGTGCGGCAATGTCAATTGGTCGTATCTCAGCATTCTTAGATATCTATATCCAACGTGACTTAGAAGCAGGTTTAATCACTGAATTTGAAGCACAAGAAATGATTGACCATTTAATCATGAAATTACGTATGGTTAAATTTGCACGTACACCAGAATACAACCAATTATTCTCTGGTTATCCAATTTGGGCAACATTATCTATTGCTGGTATGGGTATTGACGGTCGTTCATTAGTTACCAAAAATGACTTCCGTATCTTACACACCTTAACAAACATGGGACCATCTCCAGAACCTAACTTAACTGTATTGTATTCTTCTCACTTACCAGAAGGTTTCAGAACATATGCAGCTAAAATCGCGAAAGAAAGCTCATCTATCCAATTTGAAAACGATGACTTATTACGTGAAAACTGGGGCTCTGACGACTGTGCAATCGCATGTTGTGTTTCTGCAACAGTTATGGGTAAAGATATGCAATTCTTCGGCGCTCGTGCGAACTTAGCGAAAGCTGTTCTTTATGCAATTAACGGCGGGGTCGACGAAAAAACTAAAATGCAAGTAGCACCAAAATATCGTCCAATGACTGGTGACAAATTAGATTACCACGAATTCATGGAACGCTATAAAGACATCTTAGACTGGTTAGCTGAATTGTATGTTAACACATTAAACATTATTCATTACATGCATGATAAATATGCATATGAAGCACCACAATTAGCTTTAATGGATACTGATTTACAACGGACATTCGCAACTGGTATTGCCGGAATCTCTCATGCGACTGATAGTATCATGGCAATTAAACACGGTGAAGTAGAAGTAATCCGTGACGAAGATGGTATGGCAATTGATTATGTACCAACAAAAGAATTCCCAACATACGGAAACGATAACGAAGAAGCCGATGCAATGGCTAACTGGATTTTAGATTACTTTATGACACAAATTAAACGTCAACACACATACCGTAACTCTAAACCAACGACTTCATTATTAACAATCACTTCAAACGTTGTTTATGGTAAAGCAACAGGGAACACGCCTGACGGACGTCGTGCCGGCAAACCTCTTGCACCAGGTGCGAACCCAAGTTATCAAGACGGTAAATTCTTAGGTGAGAAAAATGGCTTGTTAGCTTCATTAAACTCAACAGCTCGTTTAGAATATACAATCGCTTTAGATGGTATTTCTAATACACAAACCATCAACCCTAATGGTTTAGGTAAAGACGACGACACAAGAATTAACAACTTACGTAACGTATTAGATGGCTACTTCGATAAAGGTGGTTACCACTTAAACGTAAACGTATTTACAAACGAATTATTATTAGATGCACAAGCACATCCAGAAAAATATCCAAACTTAACTATCCGTGTATCTGGATATGCCGTGAAATTCCGTGACTTAACTCCTGAACAACAAGCAGACGTTATTTCAAGAACTTCACACGACAGACTATAAAAAACATTTACATTATTTAACTGAAAGGGTGACATTTAACGTGTCATCCTTTTCGTTTGAAAGAAGAGGGATCATTATGACAACACCAGTTACAGGTAGAATTCATTCAACAGAAAATTTTGGTACCGTTGATGGCCCAGGTGTCCGTTTTATCGTATTTACACAAGGGTGTCGCATGAGATGTCAATTCTGTCATAATCCAGATACTTGGAAAATTGGTTCCGGTGGTCGTGTGGTGACGACTGACGAAGTATTAGAGGAAGCATTACGTTTTCGCTCTTATTGGGGCGAAAAGGGTGGTATCACTGTCAGTGGTGGTGAGCCGCTATTGCAAATGGACTTTTTGATCGATTTATTTAAAAAAGCCAAAGCACAAGGCATTCATACAACCTTAGATACGTGTGGCAAGCCTTTTACTCGGGAAGAACCCTTCATTAGTCAATTTGATGAATTGATGAAGTATACAGATTTACTCTTATTTGACATCAAACATATTGATAACGAGCAACATAAACTGTTAACAACGCAATCAAATGATAATATTTTAGAGATGGCTACCTATTTATCTGAAATTGACAAACCTGTTTGGATTCGCCACGTATTGGTGCCTCAACGTAGTGATTACGACGAATATTTAATCCGTCTGGATGCCTTCATAAAAACATTAAACAATGTAGATAAAGTTGAAGTGCTTCCTTACCATACGATGGGCAAGTACAAATGGGAAGAACTAGGTATTCCTTATCCATTAGAAGGAATTGAACCTCCTAAAAATGATCGTGTTGAAAATGCGAAAAAACTACTACATGTCGAGGACTATCAAGGTTATCTAGCACGTTAACAAACGAAAAAATAGAAAAGAAGACAATTTTTTTGTTGTTTCTTTTCTATTTTTTGTTATCATTAAGAGTGAATCAAAACCAAGGAGTGTGTATTATGTCAAAAATTTTAGTTTTTGGACACCAAAATCCTGATACAGATGCTATCGGAGCAGCAATTAGTTTTGCTTACTTACAAAAAGAATTAGGAAAAGAGACAGAAGCTGTCGCTTTAGGAACACCAAGTGAAGAAACTCAATATGCCTTAGATTATTTTAATATTGAAGCACCACGTGTTGTCACTGAAGCAGCTAGCGAAACAAACCAAGTCATGTTAGTGGATCATAACGAATTCCAACAAAGCATTTCAGATATCGCTGAAGTAAACATTTTAGCAGTAGTGGATCATCACCGGATTGCCAACTTCGAAACAGCAGATCCATTGTATTATCGTGCAGAACCAGTAGGGTGTACCAGTACAATCATCTATAAAATGTTTAAAGAAAATAACGTGACAATTCCAGCTCAAATTGCTGGTATGATGGTCTCAGCGATTATTTCTGATACATTATTATTTAAATCACCAACTTGCACACAAGAAGACATCGATGCAGCGCACGCCCTAGCTGATATTGCTGAAATTAATTTAGAAGGCTATGGTCTTGACTTATTAAAAGCAGGAACAAATTTAAGCGATAAATCAGCTGAAGTCCTTTTAGATTTAGATGCTAAGAGCTTCCCAATGAATGGCAAAACAGTTCGCGTTGCTCAAGTAAATACCGTCGATTTAGCAGAAGTTTTAGATCGTCAAGCTGAATTAGAAGCAGCTATGGCCGCAGAAAATGCAGCCAATAATTATGACTTGTTTGTCTTAATTATTACGAATATCCTAGACAGTGATTCTGAATTATTAGCGATTGGTGCGGAACAAGCCAAAATTGAAGCAGCGTTCAATGTAACATTAGTTAACAATCGTGCGTTCTTACCAGGCGTTGTTTCTCGTAAAAAACAAGTAGTACCACAATTAACAGAAGTCTTTAACTAAAACCGTAAGCGCCTAAGCAACGCGATAAATTCCTTGTTGCTTAGGCGCTTCAATAGTAAAGGGGCGTTAACATGAATGATTTAGCAATTTACTATCATTCTCCGCAACAAACGAAACAATACAATCATTTGCTCAACCAATCACTTTTTTTCCCTCTTGTTACTTTTATGTATGAACATCGGGAAGAAAGAATCATTTTAAGACAATTAAAAGCGGCCTTTGCAACAGAAGCCAAGTTAGAACAATTTTTATCAGAAATGATTGATTGTCAGTTAATCATTCGGGAAAATCGTCAATATCGTTTGAATTTTCCTATTTATACGGCAGCTGAAGTTGCGAGTTTGACCTTGGCTGAAGACGAACTTCCTAAGTTTAAAGGAACTGTAACAGAGCAATTATTTTGGCTAGCTGAATCTTTTTGGCCACAAGTGTTTCCAGAAGAGGAAGACTATTTTTTTGGCGTGAGCGGTGGCCTCTCATTTTATCAAAAACAAAGATTGGCGTCGGCACAACTATCTATAATTACGCTTGAAAAAGAAAAGACAGAGGTTCCAACAATGCCTCGTTATTTTGATTACTTGGGCAAAGAGCAATCCTTGCCAGAAGCCTTCAGCGCTTTATATGACTTGCTAGGGGACGTAAATCCTGAATACTATCTTTCGCAAGCGAGAAGAGTCATTAAACAAGCTCTGCGAGGCCGCAAAGTCAGTACTGTGCCTAATATTTTTCAAGAAAGTTTGCACTTGACCCAAGTGATTACGATTGACCAGGACCACTTAAAACTCCTTTTACCAGTAGCAACGGAACAAGCCGAGCCTTTAGAAGCACAGTCGGATATTCTAGCATTTTATTATGAAAAAATTGCTAACCGATCGGCCATCGAACGCTTAGTTTTTATGCAACAATTGATTGAGCAACTAGGTACGAACTCTCTAAGTTATCTTAGAATAAATTAAAGTTACGATAATTTTATTATGTAAACTAAAAATCAATAACAAGAAATGACGCCGCTTCTTAGTGAGAAATGGCGTCATTTCTTTTGCGAACTTTTTTCGTCCAAAAACCACCGGAAATGAACTTAGGCTCATAGGAAATGATAAATGCTCTCGGCTCTAATTGATTGATTAATTTGTACAATGTACGTTCGTTTTTTCTTGGGGAAAGAATTTCTAAAACCATTCGTTCTCCTTCGCGTCCGTAGGCGACACTTTGCGTAACACCATAGCCGTGTTCACGAAGTGTTTCTGGTAAATGAAATTGTTCAGTAGTAGAAGGGAGGATAACCGATACCATAATATAACCCAAGGCTAAATAGTCTTCGATTTTAATTCCTACACTAATGCCAACAGCGTAACCAAGCGCATAAACAAGTAAATTTAAAGGATTGTCTAACCGATTCAGAACCATACTCAGCCCTAAGACATAAATTGTTATTTCAGCCATACTAACCAGCGGTGCAATAACCCGATAACCTTTCATCGTTAACATAAAACGAATAGTATTTAAGGTAATATACGCAAAATTAATGATAAAAATCATAGCTAACATTTTCAAATCAACGACCATAAAATAAGTACCTCTTTTCAAAATCTTTACATCCAGCCCTCATTATAGTACAGAAAAACTGAGAATCAAAGGTGAAACACTTATAGAAATGAATTCTTTTTTGAATACTCGCTCATATTATTCGCCTAATTTAACTGTTATTTGATATAATCTTAGTATGAAGTAAGAAGGAGGTAAGCGATGAAAATTTTTGTTTGGATTTTGTTATTTTTATTAGTAATTAACGTTATTGCTGCCTTAATTACTGTTTTTAGAAAACCTCGTAGTATTTCCAGCGTTTTGGCATGGATGATGACGTTGATTTTCTTGCCTGGTATCGGCTTTATTATTTACTTATTCTGTGGGCGAGGTATCGATGGACAAGAAGTTTTTAAATTGTCTGATGATGAAAAACAAATGGTTCAACGAATTAAAGAAAAAGTGGACATTGATAACAAAAAAGCAGGGCGCGATAAACGTTATGATTTACTTTATGATGCGAAAGTTTTAAATCGTTATTTCCGGAATATGGACGCATCACCGTTGGCCAAAAGAAATAGTTTGCAATTATTCACAGATGGCCAAGAAAAATTCCAAGCATTATTTGAAGATATTCGTGCAGCGAAAGAAACCGTTCATGTGGAATATTATGCGTTTTTTAATGACACGATTGGCAATCAATTTTTAGATGTATTAATCGAAAAGTTGCATGAAGGCGTGGAAGTTTACTTAATTTACGATCCTTGGGGTTCACCCGGCGCAAATAAAAAGTTTTTTGCTCGTTACGTTGACGCTGGAGGAAAAGTAGCTCCCTTTATTACTTCTCGCGATATGATCCGTAAAACACGTCTAAATTATCACTTGCATCGAAAAATTGTTGTCATCGATGGGAAAATTGGCTGGACCGGCGGGTTCAATGTTGGGGATCAATATTTGAATGTCACCGAAAAATTTGGTTACTGGCGAGATACCCATATTCGTTTGGTCGGGACGGCCGTATTTTCATTGCAAGAGATATTTATCATGGATTGGAATGCTTCAGTCAAATATCCTGAAGAACGTATGACGTATCATGAAAAATATTTTAAATTACCAGAAGATCATGAAGTGGAGCATTTGTCCTTACAAGTTGTTTCAGATGGTCCTGATTCAGAAGAAGAAATTTTGAAAAGCGGGTTTGTTCGGATGATTTTCTCTGCAGAAAAGAGTGTCTGGATTCAAACACCGTATTTAATCCCTGATGATAGTATGATTAATGCGTTGTTAGTGGCGGTTCGTTCAGGTGTCGACGTGCGAATTATGATTCCTTGTATGCCTGACCATCCCTTTATTTACCGCGCGACACAATATTACGCAAATTACTTACACAAACGCGGCATTAAAATTTATATTTATGATAGTGGGTTTATTCATGCAAAAACAATGGTGATTGATGATGAATTAGCTATGGTTGGGACAACAAACCAAGATATTCGCAGTTATTCATTGAATTTTGAGGTAAGTACGTTTATTTACAATCCCGACATTGCGTGGATGTTAGCGCAAGTCTTTGAAGAAGATATAGAAAAAAGTGTCTTACTAACCGACGAGATAATTAAAAAACAAGGGTACTGGCTACGATTCAAGCAAAACTTTTCACGCTTGTTGTCCCCAGTCTTGTAATCAAATAAATCAGCAGTGAATGTAGTAAACTACTATTTTCACTGCTGATTTTAGTAACAAAACACTGAGTTGCTCTACCTAATTCATTGATAATCCCTCTAAATAATGGTAAATTAAAAATAAATTCAATCAGCTATTCTATCGTGAGAAACATAGTTATTACGTAGATCAGATCAAAGGGACATTCACGACGAGCAAATATTGAGTGTGTTTGCTGAAACGTGCATGTGTGATTTGGTCTTTTTTATTGAGCTGTTATTTTATAGATAAGGAGTGGTCACCATGGACTACCAAGCAATAGCAAAAGAAATTTTGAAAGACGTAGGTGGCAAAGACAATATCGTGGATGTCACACATTGTTATACACGATTGCGTTTCGTATTGAAAGATACGAAACAAGCGAACAAAGAAGCCTTACTACAAACAGAAGGTGTCATTTCTGTTGTTGAAAGCGGCGGGCAGTATCAAGTGGTTTTAGGCAATAAAGTCGCGCATGTCTATAATGCTCTAGAACCTTTGTTGGCTCAGCAACTTACGACCAAAACATCTACAAAAGAAAAAAATTCATTAGGTAATCGAATTTTAAATACTGTTGCGGCGATTTTCACACCTGTCGTACCAGCAATTGCCGCTTCAGGCATGTTAAAAGGAATTCTAGCTATTGCTGTGATGGTCGCAAACAATTTTTACCAGGTCGATTTAAAACCTTTGAATACGTATATTATTTTAAGCGCCGCTTCCGATGCACTTTTTTATTTTATGCCAGTTATTTTAGGTTATTCAGCTGCTAAGGTTTTCAAAACAAACGAATATATCGCCATGGTAATTGGTGCCACCTTATGTTATCCAACCATCGTTTCATTAATGACTGAAGAATCAGCGGTTACCTTGTTTGGATTACATGTGACCAAAGCCAATTATGTTTCCACAGTAATTCCTATTATTCTTGCAATTTTTATGTTAGCTTATGTGCAACGCTTTTTGGAAAAAGTCATTCTAGAAGTTCTAAAAATTATTATGGTTCCTACGCTGTCATTACTTTTAATGATTCCAGCCACTTTATTATTATTTGGACCGATAGGGATTTATTTAGGTGACGGCGTGAATTGGTTGTATTATTATATAATGAATTTGAGTCCCATCTTGTTAGGCGGTTTTATCGGGGGAATTTGGTGTGTCTTAGTCATTTTTGGGGCTCACCGTGGGCTTGTGCCAATTGGGATTAATGATGTCGCTCGAACAGGACGGCAAAATTTGCTAGCGTTTGCTGGTGCAGCAAACTTTTCTCAAGCGGGCGCCGCATTTGGCGTGTTTGTCCGCACAAAAAATAAAGACTTGAAAGCTGTTGCTGCCTCTGCAACAGTGACTGCATTATTTGGTATCACAGAACCAGCCATTTATGGTGCAAACTTGCGGCTAAAAAAACCGATGATTTATGCGGTGGCTGGCTAGCGGAGCAGCAGGCGGGGCCTTAATGGGCTGGGGCGGTTCCTACGGGACAGCCTTCGCTAACCAAGGACTCTTGACCATCCCAGTTTACGCAGAAGCAGGAACCAAAGCCTTTATTTGTTATTTATTAGGTTGTGGTATTGCTTTTTTTGGTGCATTTCTATTAACGATTTTTCTAGGCTTTAATGATTTACCGCTTGACGAGTCACGTCAAGAACCCGGCTTCAAGACAGAGGCAGGGACAGTCAAAGAAAAACAACCGATTCAAGCACCTGTTCAAGGACAACTCGTATCTTTAGACCAAATCAACGATGAAGTCTTTGCTTCTCAACAAATGGGAAAAACGCTAGCTATTTATCCGACAGAGGAACAAATTGTTTCACCAGGAAATGGGCAAGTGACGGCTTTATATCCAACTCATCATGCAATTGGCTTAAAGTTAGACAATGGTGCTGAAATCCTCCTTCACATTGGAATCAATACCGTCGAATTAAAAGGGCGGGCATTTGAAACGTTCGTAAAAGTAGGAGAAAGAGTCAGGCTAGGACAAAAGCTGCTCTCTTTTGATAAACAAATCATCCAAGCTGCTGGTTATGATCCAACCGTCTTAGTCATCGTAACAAATACTGCGGAAATGGCTGTAATTGAGACAACCAAACAAACAGAGATTACACCACAAACAAATTTATTTTTCATGCAAGTAAAGGAGCAAAACTAATGGTTAAACAATTTAAGAACGATTTTTTATGGGGCGCTTCTTCCTCCGCTTTTCAAATTGAGGGCGCTTGGAATGAGGACGGCAAAGGCCTAACAGTCGCTGATTACAATTCTTTTAAAAAGTCAGCTGTACAAGCAGATACGAAAGTCGCCAGCGATTTTTACCATCGTTTCAAAGAGGACATTGCGTTAATGAAAGAATTAGGCTTAAAAACCTATCGTTTTTCTCTTTCATGGGCACGAATCATTCCAACAGGTGATGGCGAAATCAATCAAGCCGGCATCGATTTTTATAATGCTGTCATTGATACACTTTTAGAAAACGATATTTTGCCGTTTGTCACACTTTATCATTTTGATTTACCTTTTGCGTTGGTGGAAAATTACAATGGTTGGGCGGATCGTCGCTGCGTTTCTGCATTTCAACGCTATGCGCAAGTCTGTTATCAAGCGTTTGGTGATCGAGTCAAAAATTGGCAAGTTACGAACGAACAAAACTTAATGATTCGTGTCGATGAACGAATGAATATGTACGATGTTGTACCAGAAAATACTGAAAAAATTCGTGCACAAATGGATTACCATATGTTTGTTGCCCATGCGCTAGCGACGAATGATTGTCACCAATTGGTCGCTGGGGGAAAAGTCGGTCCCTCTGTTTCCTCAACGATGACTTATCCTAGTTCCAATAAGCCTGAAGATGTTTGGGCAGCTCGTATGAATGATAACTTTAAAACGAATTACGCTCTAGAAATGTATTGTTTTGGCGAATACCCTGGTTACTATCAAGAGTATTTGACCAAATGCGACATTTATCCCGAAACACAGCCAGAAGATCAAGCAATTTTGAAAGCTGCTAAACCAGATTTTATCGCCCTTAATTATTATCGGACGTTAGTTGCTAGCTATTTACCGACAGATGAGCAACACCCATTGGGTACGAAAGAAAAGGACATTGATTTTGATCTATACGGTTATTTTAAAATCGAAAAAAATCAACATTTAAAAACCTCTAAGTATGGTGCCCAAATTGATCCAACTGGTCTACGTTTAGTTTTAAATGATTATTATCGTCAATACCGTTTGCCGTTAATCATTACAGAAAACGGCTTAGGCACACCAGATCACCTAACAGAGGACGGAAAAATTCATGATGATTATCGAATTGCGTATTTGCATGATCATATTGCTGCTTGTCATGCGGCTATTTCTGACGGTGTTGAGTTGTTTGGCTATTGCCCTTGGTCGGTCATGGATATTTTAAGTTCTCATCAAGGATTCAAAAAACGCTACGGTTTTATTTACGTCAATCGTGAAGACCATGAGTTAAAAGATTTACGACGCATTAAAAAAGATAGTTTTTATTGGTACCAATCAGTTATTAAAAATAATGGGTTATCAGAAGAATAGTGCCCAAAAAAGGATCATCCATTGCATAAGCGGGTGATCCTTTTGTTTTCAAGTTCTCTCATTCCGTGTTAGGCTTAAGTTAATAAACCCATTAAAGGTGGTGAGAGAGATGAATAATTACGATTTATGGAAATGGGCTGCCGGGAAACGAACCGAAAAAAATAAAAATGAAACCTATAGCGCCAAAAATTGATGGTATGTTTTACTAATGCTCGGTGTATTTGTAGGGATCATGTTGTTGTATTATTTAATCTCTGTGCTTTGGAATTAAGGGAAAATAGGCAAATGAGGAATTAAGAATAAAAAAAGACACCTGAAAAGGTGTCTTTTTTAACAGGATTCAGACAATGATAGCTGAATCGGAATAGGATAATTTTCCTCGAGTGCAACATCAGGATCCTTCATTCTACGAAGCAGTAAGTCAATCATAACGTCACACATCTCGTCGATTGGCTGCACAATAGTTGATAGTTGTGGGGCAATTCTTTTGATTAATTTTGTCCCATCATAACCAATTACTTTTAATTCTTCAGGAATGGATATCTTCAATTTTTGAGCAATATTCATAACTGTAATTGCTGTCAAATCATCTGTACAAAAGATGCCGTCTACAGTTTTATTTTGAAGCAAACGTTCGATTTCTAGATTTTTTAATGTTGTAGAGGTTCCATTATCAATTTGTAGAATCGTTTTTTCTGCGCCATATTTTTCCATCGTTTGTTTATAACCAGCCAATCGATAATCGCTAGGTGCGCCTGTGTTATTAGCACCAGTAATAATTGCAATCTTTTGTGCACCACTTGCAAATAAGGCTTCAGTGGCTTTTTGGCCACCTTGAAAGTTTTGCGAAGAGACAATTGGAATGCCAGGTGCCAAGAAACGGTCAAAGGAAACAATAGGTAGTGAAACATTTTCATATTCGTTAATAGCTAAGTTATGGCTACCAGTGATTACACCGTCCACTTTATTTGCAGCGAGCATTCGTAAATAGGCGCGCTCTTTTTCTGGATCTTTTTCACTATCACATAAAATCACTTTATATCCTTGAACAAAGAGCTTTCTTTCCAGTGTTTCAATTAATTCACCAAAAAATGGATGACTAACAGAAGGGAAGACTAAACCAATCAGCTGCGTACTTTTTCCTTGGAGGCTTCTGGCTAATCCATTAGGTTGATAATTTAATTCTTCCATCGCTTGATGAACTTTATCAATTGTTTTTTGACTAAGATAACCATAATTATTAATCACGCGGCTCACCGTTGTCGGGCTCACCCCAGCAAGCTTTGCTACATCCGTTAATTTAACCACCATCAAAATTCACCATCATTCCTAATTATTCGTATTTTCCAGCTCATAAAAACAAGCTTTTGCCGTCTTGGATAGATGAAGATACCGTTGCGCTTTATCTGGAAAGAAGCGACCAGTCATCGTTTTTTCACCTTTATTTACATAGATTTCTGCAACAGAGCAATCAACAAAAATAGTTAACTGAACTGACTTATTTTTCCTAATTTTAGTTTCACGAATTGTGCCATACTTTTCAGCAAAAGATTGGCCAGCAAATGTTCGATCAAGGGTTATTTTACCATGAATCGTATCAATTGTAATTAAAAGTCCTTTTGAACCCGTTTCGTTCGCTAAAAGCCGAATAAAAGCAATCTCATTTTTGGGAATATCCACTTCTAATTCAAAAGAAGCAGTAGATAAGAAATGGCAGCCATTTGATAAAGTAGTAGCGGATTGACGAAGCATTTCTGTTTCAGAAACTGGATATTGAAATAGTTTCCCGTTGTGAATTGTGAGTTCTTTAACCAGACTTAAGCCATTTGCCCAACCCTCCACATCACTTGGGTAAGTGATTTCTGGCAACCCAATCCAACTGACCGCAAGTGCACGACCATCTGGCGCATTAAAGGCTTGAGTGGCGTAGACATCAAATCCTTCATCTAAATTTTCAAAAGGCCCAGCCTGAACTAAAGAAAGATTCTCCAAATCAAACGTTTCGGCCAATGTGTACATATTCGGATAGATATTCTGATAACTTTTTACAGATGGAGATAGACCTTGTGGGCAAAATAATAAGACAGGCTGGCCATCAATAAATACCAAATTGGGGCATTCAACCATGTAGCCTAATTCTTGGTCGGTGAACGTCAATTCGCCAAGTTGATGAAAATTGTGTACGTTTCGATCTTTAGAAAAATAGACCACAATTTTTCCTTGTCCATTTAAATCACTAGCACCAATTAATAAAACAAGTCCTTCTTGATAAGGAAATACCATCGGATCACGAAAATGGGAAGAATAATTGGGGTCAATAGGTAGGAATGGTGTTGATTCCTTTGTGATCGCACCTAAAGAATTCAGCCATGCAATATTTTGATATGCAAATCGTTGCCAAGCTTGATCACGAACATTTCCTGTATAAAATAAACATAGTTGGTTATCTATTGGTAAAGCTGAGCCTGAATAGACGCCATGAGAATCATATTCAGAGTCGGGATAAAGGGCAATTCCTTCATAATCCCAGTGAATTAAGTCGGAGGAAGTTAAGTGGGCCCAACTTTTTAGTCCGTGAACACTCCCGAAAGGAAACGCTTGATAAAATAAATGCCACTGGTTATTGAAATACGAAAAACCGTTGGGATCATTTAGTAGTCCTGTCTGTGGTTGAATATGATACTTAAAACGCCAACTAGATTGCGCGATAATAGAAGTTAGATTTTCGAGGTGAGCAGATGTCCAAGAAGAATAAGGCGCATAACGTAATTCATCCGTCCATTGGTTCATGATGCTTGACATAAGTAATGTCTCCTTTATTAGAAAATAGTAGTTAGTCTAATAGTATAAACAAATCAGAAAAAAGTCAAACGTATAACATATATAAATCTATTTAAATCAAAAGAATATTATAATTTACATTTATTTATGATAAACGTTTGACATATTACGCAAAAACGAGTATCATACAAAATGTAAAAACGGTTACAGAAAAAATTAACAGGACTAGTTTAAGAGTGAGGAGAACCAGAATGAACAGAAATTGGTGGCAAAAAGAAGTGGCCTATCAAATTTATCCACGTAGCTTTTCGGATAGTAATAATGACGGAATTGGTGATTTACAAGGCATTATTCAAAAAATGGATTACTTAGAAAATTTAGGAATTACGCTGATTTGGCTGAGTCCAATGTACCCGTCGCCAATGGCTGACAATGGATATGATATTTCAGACTATTATGGTATTTCTAGCGATTTTGGTACAATGGCAGACTTCGATGAACTCATTGAAGAAGCAAAAAAACGAAACATAAAAGTTATTTTAGATTTAGTGGTAAACCATACATCTGATGAACATGCTTGGTTTCAAGATGTTTTAAAAAATCCTCAAAGTCGTTTTCGAGACTTTTATATTATAAAAGAAGGACGAGAAGTACCTACAAATTGGCGGTCTAACTTCGGTGGTAGTGTTTGGGAAAAATTACCTGGGGAAGATGCCTACTACTTTCATGCCTTTCATAAAAAACAGCCGGATTTAAATTGGGAAAATCCTGAACTACGCAAAGAAATCTACCAAATGATCCGTTTTTGGTTAAACAAAGGAATTGCTGGTTTTCGTGTAGATGCGATTAATTTTATTAAGAAAGATTTGACTTGGACAAACTTACCTGCTGATGGGGCAGATCAATTAGCCAAAGTAACAAAAGCTAGTAGAAACATGCCAGGAATGAGTGACTTTCTGAACGAATTAAAAGGGCTCTATACTTTTTGATGTTGGTGGATGACACCAGCATCTTTTTTATTTTCCAAAACATATAGAAAAGACACCTTGAAATCCTTTAGAATTAATTTGGCGAACCAACCCAAAAGGAGGAATCAAGATGTCTTACACTCACCTTATCAAAGAAACATTAGATATTCTAGACTTATCAGTTACTTTTAACGAAAATTGTCTCACAAAAGAAAAATACAAAGGGCAAATCTGTCATATTTATCGTGGAAACTTGATTTATACAGCCCAAGAATGCATCCACTGTAAACACCAGATTGCTTCAGATATTGTGCGTTGGGGTACAACAACCGTCCGGTTGTTAATGAACGATGTTTCTGAATACCGTACCTACCTCGAATTGAAAAAGCAACGCTTCAAATGCAAAGCTTGTCAGCGGACCTTTGTCGCAGATACTTCTGTTGCGAAAAAACATTGTTTCATCAGTGAGAAAGTCCGCTGGTCTGTCGTGACTCGTCTGAAAAAAAATACCTCAATGACAGAGATCGCCGCTCAGAAAAATCTATCGGTCTCTTCTGTTTACCGTATTATGAAGCGATTTTATCGTCCGTTGAATCCTTTTCGGACACCGTTACCTAAGGTACTTTGTTTTGATGAATTCAAATCAGTTCGGGGTGTTTCAGGTGCTATGAGTTTCATCATGATGGATGGACAAACACAGCGCTTATTGGACATTGTCGAGAACCGACAACTGCCTTTTTTAAAACGTTATTTTAGTCATTTTTCACGAGAAATTCGTGAAGCGGTCGAATGGATCGTGATTGATATGTACGCTCCTTATGTATCGCTCGTTAAAAAGCTGTTTCCAAAAGCACAGCTGATTATTGACCGGTTTCACATCGTCCAACATATTGGTCGTACCTTTCGCAATCATCGAATCAAAGAAACGAACCAACTATTAAAAAGCAAAGAACAAAAACACTATCAATTAGGTAAGCAATTAAAAAGATACTGGAAACTTCTTCAAAAAGATGAACGCAAGCTTGATTATACTCGACGCCTTTGGCGACCTGGCTTCAAAGCTCATTTAACAGAGACCGATATTGTGGATCGCTTACTGAAAGGGAGCCCTGCTTTGCGTGTAGGCTATCAGTTATATCAAGACTTTCTTTACGCTGT
>NZ_JAHLRI010000019.1:0-50261 GCF_018919685.1 Enterococcus sp. S183_ASV_20 | reverse complement strand
TTCTGTTGGAAAGTGGTTTGCAATTAGACACACTCTTTAAAGAATGGTTTACTTTCCGAATCCTGGCACTCTTCTTCTTAGCCCTCTTCATTTTAGCTATTACGAATATGCCTGTGGTGAAACGGGGAGCGGATTATCTTTTTAATCCAATTGCGTATGTGTTGCCAAAACAATGGTTAAAAGTTAAATAAAAAAAGAAGAGCGTGGGACAAAAATCACTTTGGATTTTTGCTCCACGCTCAAAAACTGTTAAACGGCGAGAGTTGCAATGTTTCACTGTGAAGCATGAACAGATGAAATCATCGTACCTACTTGGTTCTTGGAGCTAAACACTTTTGTCTCAGCCTCCACTTTTATCTCAGATTTTTTTCAACTATTGAAACAATCCTTTAATTTTATCAAACAAATCATCGGTCGTTGTATCAGCTAACATCGCTGTAATTTTATGATAGTGTTCGCCTAATTCATCTTTATGTTCTTCAATGAATTGTTGCGCATGTTCCACGTTACCTTCTCCAATTAAATCTTTTGCTTTTTGAACTAATTCTTCTACGTTCATTTTCACACGTCCTTTGATTAAATAGTTAACAATAAGTGTTTCACTCATTGCGTTTTCTCCTATTTATCGTATCGTGGGATCCGTTGATTTGCAAGAAATTTTCAGTAAATTGACGGTTCTGATTTTGGGTTTTTAAAAGGCAAAAATTGCAAAAAAAAGCTGTTTTCGAAAATCGAAAACAGCTTTTTTACTTTACTTCGCTAAACGATAAATCGCATCTGCATAAATAGCAGCTGCTCGGAATAAGTCATCTAATTCCATAAATTCGTTGGCTTGGTGCATTGTGTCTGTGTAGCCAGGGAACATTGCGCCATAGGCAACACCACGTTTTAATAAGCGGCCATAAGTACCGCCACCAATGATTTGTTCTTGGCCTTTTTCGCCTGTATGGTCTTCGTAAACTTGTAGTAACGTTGCCACCAATGGATCATCAACTGGTACATAATGCGGTTCTTGGTTGCGATCTCCTTGTGTTGCAGTGACCGTTTCACCGACTGTTGCTTGAACTTTTGCTTGTAATTCTTCTGCTGAAGTTCCTTTTGGATAGCGGAAGTTTAATGTTACTAAGCTATTTTCAGGATTTTCTGGATCAAAGTTAACAATCCCAGCGTTCATTGTCAATTTACCCATTTTTTCGTCTTCAAAAGCCACACCTAATTTTTCGCCATAAAAATCTTCATGGATAAATTCAGCAATGGTATTAATAAAGCTGTATGCGCCTTCTGCAAAGCTGTAATCATTTAAGAAAGTTGCCAAGAAAGTCGCTGCGTTAATTCCAGATTGTGGGCTAGCACCGTGAGCACCTTTACCAACTACATGGAAAGTCACTGTTTTATCTGAAAGTTCTGCGTTACCTGAAATTTTTGCTTCTTGTTTGATGAATGTTTCAAAGCTAGCAGCTAGTGAAGCCGCTTCGTCTGCTGAAGCAGCCGTTACAACAGCATCTGCTGTTCCCGGAACCATGTTTTCACGTAAACCAGATTTGAAGCTTTCTAATTTATAATCAGCACCGTTACCGCCTCGGAAAGTTAAACGAATCGTCACATTTCCTTTTTCCCCATTGATAATTGGGAACTCAGCATCTGGTGAGAAACCAAAGTCTGGCGCTTCTTCATGTTGGAAATAGTAATCCATATCGCCCCAGCCGCTTTCTTCGTCACTTCCTACTACGAAACGGATTTTTTTAGACACGGGTAAGCCTAATTCTTTGATAATTTTCATTGCGTAATAAGCAGCCATACTTGGGCCTTTATCATCGCTTGCACCACGTGCATAAATTTTGCCATCTTTAATGACTGGTTCATAAGGATCTGTTTCCCAACCATCACCCGCAGGAACAACGTCCATATGACCAAAAATCCCTAACGTTTCGTCGCCTTCACCATATTCAATGTGTCCAGCGTAATTGTCGACATTTTTCACCGTAAAGCCATCACGTTCACCATACGCTAACATGTGTTTTAAGCCAGCAACTGGCCCAGGTCCAAAGGGCGCTTCAGGTGTTGCTTGTGCATCATCACGTTCACTGTTGATCCGTAATAAGTTTTGTAAATCTTCTAATAAGTCGTCTTTACGTGCTTCGACTTCTTTTGTCCAATCAATTGTCATTTGTTGTCACTCCTATTCATAAAGTTCTACATAGTCAATCATACCATTTTATGCAGAAAAAGAAAGAAACCCGACACTATTTTTCGAGAAATTTTTTATCTTTTCCGCAGAAAGGGCTGGGTTTTTGTTTATTTTAATTGAGGTATGATTGTTTAGGTTGTAGTTGTTGCAATTCGGCTTCTGTTAAGGGCCGATATTCCCCTAGTTCTAACGTTTCATCCAACCATAGTTCGCCCATTCGTAATCGTTTTAAATACGTCACAGGTTTGCCTACAGTGGCTAACATCCGTTTGACTTGATGGAATTTTCCCTCTTGAATCACTAAACGGACTACGGAAGTCCCTTCTTCCTCATTGATCGTCTCAATGACTAAACGACTTGGTTTAACCATTTCTCCATCTTTCAAGGCAAATCCTTGCGCAAACAGTTGACAATCTTCCACTGTCACAAGTCCCTCAACTTCAGCTAAATATTCTTTATCCACATGCTTTTTGGGTGATAATAATTGATGCGCTAACTGGCCATCATTTGTTAATAGAAGCAAGCCTTCGGTATCTTTATCCAAGCGACCAACTGGGAACAAGTCGGCACGGTAATCCTGATCAGTTAACAAGTCAATTACCGTTTCATCTCGCTGATCTTCCGTCGCAGAAATGACACCTTGTGGTTTATGCAACATGTAATAAAAGAATTTCTGATACGTAAGAATTTCTCCCATCAAGGCAATTTGATCTGTTTCTTCGTTTACTTGTGTTTTGGCTTCTTTTACGACGTCACCATTCACCGTAACGACTTTTTTCTTTAACAATTGTTTGATTTCTTTACGACTACCGATACCAACATCGGCTAAAAATTTATCTAAACGCATCGTCATTCCTCTTTCCTTTAAAAAAATAGCTTGGGACATAAATCGAATCGATCGATGTCTCAAGCCTTGTCTCTTAAGAGAATCTGCTGAAAGGAGTTCAATCAGCTATTATTTAATATTGAATTTTGCACGTAATTTTGCGGCATTTTTCCCTAATAAACGATCAGCTAAGCGAATCTTCAAGACCGAATAGCCATAAAAAGCGCCTCCTGCAGCAGCCACAATTACAACGATAATGAAAGCTTGGAAACGTCTAGTTGGATCTAAAAATAGATACAAGAACTGACGGAAAATCAAAGCGATAATCATCATGATGACTGTAATACAGAACATTAACAATGTTCGCCGTAAGGTTAATTTGTAATTAAAACGTGTCACTTGACGAATTCTTCTTAGAATCAATACGCAAGAAACCGTAAAGCCAATCATCGTTGCTAATAACGGACCGTAAACTTCAAATAAACGGATTGCGGGGAATTGCACGATTAATTTCACAGCTAAACCAATTCCTAAATAACGCATTGCGTCACGATTTTCATACATCCCCATCAACATATTTGACACTAACATATACAAGCCCAAGAATAAACTAGCGTAACAAGCTTGCACTAATAAAGAAGTGCCTAAAGCATCTGGCATGTAAAAAACAGTGTATAGTGGTTGCGCTAAAACAATCATACCGAACGTTGCTGGCAACATTACAAACACAAAAAGTTGTAAATTATTACTAATCAAACGCGCTAACTCACGATGATTTTTTAAGGTGACCGCTTCTGTAATTAACGGTAATCCAGTAGCCGAAATCGAAGTCGCTAAAGCCACGACAATCATGGTTAATTTGTCCGGATTGGCATTAAAAATACCGAAAAGCTCTCGTAATTGGGTATCTGAATAATCCGTAAACAAACGCATAAAGTTTGAGAAAGTAAACTGATCGACAAGTTTAAAGACAGTTACCCCTGAGCCAACTACGATAAAAGGAATCGCCTCTTTAAAAGTTTCAATCAATAACTCTTTTGGAGCAATTTCATGTTCATTGGCGCTGTGTTCTTCTAAATAATCAAATAATGGTTTTTGTTTGTACATGTAATAACCTAAAACCGCAAAACTTGCGAGCATCCCAATAAATGCCGCAAAAGTGGCTTGGGTCACCGCTGTAACGTAATTACCTTCAAAGACTTTCATGATAATAAAAGCAGTTAATAACATGTAAAAAACTCGTGCTACTTGTTCAACAATTTGTGATAAAGCAAAGGGCATCATTTCTTGATTTCCTTGGAAATAACCGCGAATGACACTCATGCTTGGGAAAACTAAAACGGCTAAACTTAATGAACGCATCGTTGGAACTAATTCAGGTCCTCCGCCAGACAAAGCTGCTAATGCCGGAGATGCCAAATACATCACAATAGCAAAAACCACACCTAAGCCACCCATTAGTTGTAAGGCACGATAAAAAAGCTGTCGACTAATTTTATATTCGTTCAATGAATTATAATGCGAGGTCTGCTTGGCAATCGCACCTGGAATTCCGGCGGTAGAGATCATTAGGAATAAGGCATAAATCGTATACCCCATTGAAAACAAACTGTTCGCTTCGTTTCCGTGCTCGCCCATCCAAGCGTACCAGGGGATGATGTAAATCGCCCCTAACATGCGGGAGATAATATTACTAGCTGTCATCCAAGCTGAGCCTTTGACCATTTTTTCTTGGTTCGTCAGGATTGGTTGATCAACTGAATTTGGTTGATTGATCATTTTGTCCTCCAATATTCTTTGAGTATGCTTTCTTTATTTTAATTGTTCATCTTGGGATATGCAACGACTTTCTCGAAGAATTATCCTATTTTAACATTTCTCATGGATTTTCTCACGCTAACGAGATGGTTTTTTTAAAAGAAAAATAATGCTATAATGACATCAGTTTTGAAATTTCGTTGAAACGTTTGGAGGCAAAAAAAGTGACGATTTCATTATTCGCAATTCGCGATTGCTTAGAAAAAGAAGATTTATTAAAAGAATTTATTTCACCAGAAGGCTGGCACTTGACTCTTTCCGACACGTTAGGTCAACGAGAAGTAACGGCTCTTTCTTACGATTCGAGAGACGTAACAGCAGAAACACTCTTTTTTTGTAAAGGATTAAACTTTAAAGAAATCTATTTAGAAAATGCTGTAAAAGACGGCCTAGAAATCTATGTTTCTGAGGTGCCTTATGAGGTTCCAGCACAACTAGGAATTATCGTGACTGACATTAAAAAAGCAATGGCTGTGTTAAGCATGGCTTTTTATGATTATCCACAAAATAAATTAAAACTGATTGGCTTTACTGGAACCAAAGGTAAAACAACAGCGGCTTATTTCACCAAATATATTTTAGATGTTGCTACACAACAAAAAACAGCCTTGCTTTCTACCATGAATTCGACATTAGATGGCAAAACATTCTTTAAATCTGCATTGACTACACCCGAATCTTTGGACTTGTATCGAATGATGGCAACCGCTGTTGCTAACGGGATGACTCATTTTATTATGGAAGTTTCTTCCCAAGCCTACAAAACTAATCGTGTCTACAAGTTATTTTTTGATGTCGGCATTTTTTTAAACATTACCCCCGACCATATCAGTCCAATTGAACATCCAACCTTTGACGATTACTTTTATTGCAAACGTCAATTGATTACACATTCTAAAGTCATTGTGTTGAATCACGAAGCTGATTATTTTCCATTACTTAAAGAAACCGCACAACAGCAAAAAGTCCCTGCCATTGTCTATGGCAGTCAGCCAGCTCCAGAAGTTGACTATTCATTCGCTGTTTCTTCAGAGGATTCCTTACGTTTTATCGTTGAAAGTCCTGCAGATGCGTTAGGATTGGCCGGCTCTTATCACCTTCGTTTAGGTGGTGATTTTAACAAAGGTAATGCGTTAAGTGCGGCGATTGCTAGTGTCCTTGTGGGAGCTTCAAAAGAAGAGTGTCAACAAGGGATCGCAGCAACCACCGTCCCTGGCCGGATGGAATCTTTAACGAATACCAACGGTGCAACCGTCTATGTTGATTACGCTCATAACTATGACAGTTTGAAGAATCTTTTAACCTTTGTC
Source organism: Enterococcus sp. S183_ASV_20 (assembly GCF_018919685.1). Classification (NCBI taxonomy): domain Bacteria; kingdom Bacillati; phylum Bacillota; class Bacilli; order Lactobacillales; family Enterococcaceae; genus Enterococcus; species Enterococcus sp. S183_ASV_20. Next base: position 44,119 of record NZ_JAHLRI010000019.1, on the reverse strand, counting down.
CGTGAAGAACATCCTGACGGCCGCTTAATTGTTCTTGTTGGTAGCACGGGAGACAAAGCGATTTCTCGCCGCAAAGACTTTGGTACGGTTCTTTCTGAATTGGCTGATGTTGCAGTCCTAACAACCGATGACCCAGCCAGTGAAGATCCAGCAAAAATTTGCCAAGAAATTCAAGCCCATATTACCAAAGAAATGCCTGTTTACACCGTTTTAGATCGTGGCGAAGCAATTGCTCACGCATTATCTTTAAGCACAACGGCTGATGATGCGATTGTCTTAGCTGGTAAAGGCGCCGACCTTTATCAAAAAGTAAACGGCGTAGATGAACCTTACGCAGGAGACTTTGCCCTTGCGAAAATGATTATTGACAAATAATTTTTTAGAAGCATAAGGATTATCACTTACTATCTCAGTATGATCCATTCTTATGCTTCTATTTTTTATTCTTTGTGTGTGAACATTTGCTATAATAATTCTAACTAAAAATAAAGGAGAATTTATTCATGGATATTTGGAAAAAAATGTATGAATACGCAAAGAAAGAATACCATCCTCAAGAAGTAACACCATTTATTTACACACACCATGTCGTCTGTGCCCTAGAGGCAGAAGATGGACAATTATTTACCGGCTTTTGTTTTGAAAGCTGTTGTGGTGTTCTAGATTTATGTGCAGAACGAGTTGCCGCTTTGAATATGTATGCCGATAGTGAACAGACAGTGATTAAACGAATTATTACTTTTCGGGACGATGTTCCTAATGGAATTTCTGGTATGCCTTGTGGTGCTTGTAGAGAATTATTGCTCCAGCTTTCTCCTAAAAATGCTGATACAGAAATCTTAGTTGATTATCAAAAACGAGAAATAGTTCGGTTAAAAGAGTTAATGCCTAAGTGGTGGGGTTGGTCACGTTATACTAATGACTAAAGAATAAAATTAGCTATTTCAAGATAATAAGATGTTAATTTTGTAGTCCTCTCTATTATCAATTACTGGCATTCATTTTTAGTTACACACATGAAAAAAACAAGCTGCAACCACTTATCAGCAAAGGTTGCAGCTTGTTTTTTAAAGAACTTCTTTTATTTTCGTTACTTCTTCTTCCGATAACCCATGACCGCCATCCACTAGTAAAAAGTCAACTGGAAAATGTTTCTTTAATTGGTTAGCTAAAGAAAGAACTTGTCTCGGAATACTCAACTCATCCTGAGCCCCTGTTGTGACAATCACTTTTGTCGCAAACTCACCAGATACATATTGATAGCCTAAATTGCTTGGATGCAGTAAAATAACAGTGTTAGCAATAGTCGGGTTCTTTTCTAACAGGCCTAAAATAAAATTGGCACCGTTAGAGTACCCTATAAAAATAACTTCATCGTATAACTTTTGCGGTTGCCAAACTTCTTCTAGAAACGCAGTCACTCGCTCATCAAAGTTAGCACGAGGTAATGCTCCATTGACTAATGGCGCAAAAAAGCGTCGCTGTTCGCCTACACCTTCTGTCCCTAAGTAACTTAGAACACTCGCTTCTGGATAAAGGGTTGCGATGGTGGTTAATAATTGATATTCATTGCCACCAGTACCATGGAAAGCGACAACTAATTGATTAGGTTTCGACCCTTTTTGAAAAAATTGTTTCATTTAATAAACCTCCAAGAAAGGAATTTTACTATGTATGCACAAATTCATCACATCTCTATTTTAAATCGATTGATAAAGCCTACATTTGACTTCTATCATAATACACTGGGATTAAAATTACTAATGAAAACGATCAACCAAGATGACCACACCATGTATCACTTATTTTTCTCAGATAATGAGCAACGAACAGGTACCGAATTAACTTTTTTTGAATTGAATGATGGCCAAGATCAATCATTTGGGACAAATACAATTGAACGAACTATTTTAAAAGTACCAACGCGCGCCTCTTTGGATTTTTGGGCAGAACGTCTTGAGCAAGCGGGTATCTGCCACTATGGTGTGGAAACATTTAACCAACACCCAATCTTGCGTTTTGAAGCGCCCGATAATACGCAAATGGCGCTTGTTCCGTTACGTGAATTTGAAAATGCGGAAGATTATTTTCCAGCTGAGCATTCTGAAATTCCAGTAGAACATGCAATTTTAGGCATTGATGCAATTCAATTACGCGTCCAATATGCCGCAGCTACCAAACAACCTTTAGTGGATTATTTACATTGGCATGAAAAAGAAACAGTACCTTTTTTTGAAACTGCGCATGAAGTAACTGTTCTGGAAAATCATCATCCACAGTTTTATCAAGAGGTGCATATCATTGATGACCGTACCAATCCGCTTGCCATTGAAGGGATTGGTGGCGTTCATCACGTCGCCTTTGGGGTGGAAGATACGCAAGAATTAACGCAAGTTGACAGCCTGTTGGATGAAAAGAATTTTACAAACTCAGGGATTAAAGACCGTGAATTTTTCAAATCATTGTATTTTAGAGAACCGAACCACTTATTATTTGAAATAGCCACACAAAAAGGCCTGCTAGATGCCGAAGCCTATGAAAATCAAAGTTCAAACTTTGATGAAATCCCCCTTTATTTGCCTCACTTTTTGGCAGATCAAAGAGAACGAATCGAAGCGATTTTAGCACAACAACGCCATGAGTAAACAAAAATAGCGGTTAGGACCGCTATTTTTGTTTTTTAATATCCTATTATTGCCCTTTTTTGAAAAAAAGGAGTACACTAATAGTAGATGAACTGCGCAAGGAGGTGAGTACATGTTATCTAAGGAAGAAGTTCTACACTTATTGAACGAAGCAAAAAAAGAAGTCGATCGTTTAGAAACAAACCGCCAAGAAGATTTAGGTAATTCAATCAACTATATTGAAAATGAATTACAGCTCCAACGTGTCTTATCTCAAGTGGAAGCTTATGAAAAAGTACTTGGTTAATTGATTACGCATTAAATGAGAGAGGAGCAACCAGATTCAGGTGAATGAATCTGGTTGCTCCTCTCTCATTTTTTACTAGACTAATTCGTAAGCAAGTTCTCGTGCAATAATTTTTGCGGTTGTTTCAGCGATTTCCCCAGTAAAGCCAATGCATTGTTCCATATGTTCAGGTGAACCCATCGTTTTATTTACTTGTTCTCCTTTGGCTTCTGTCCGACCAAAAAAGTAGCCCAGACACATAACCCCGCCTGAAAGAGCACCACAAATACACTTCGCTCCTCCAACACCTACAGGAAACCCAGAAGCCATGGCCACAGCTTCAATGGGAATCTCCGCATCAAAGTGTTGCCGAATGGTCGCCACAATCGCTTCCGAGCAATAAAAATCACCGTTACGATAATAGGCTTCCGCTTCTTCCCTGATTGCTTGTAAACAAATTCTCTTTTTCAAAATGCCCTCCATTATGTATCCGCTTTCATTTTATGAATAAAAGGACGCCAAGCATCCCTTTATTTTATAGATTTTCTGCAGAGGTAAATACTTCTGACACATCATCATCGTCTTCTAACTTGTCAACCAAGCGCTCTAATTGCGCTTTTTGTTCATCGTTCAAGGTTAGTAAGGTTTGCGGAACCATTGTTAATTCAGCTTGTGCTAATGAATAACCTGCTTGTTCTAAAGCATCGCGAACCGCTGTAAAATCTTCTGGTGCTGTGTAAATTTCAAATACTTCTGGTGATGTTTCTAAATCCTCGCCGCCTGCTTCCAAAACGACTTCTAGCATGTCGTCTTCCTCAATTGCATGGTCTTCTCGCTTAATGACAATATAGCCTTTACGATCAAACATATAATTCACCGAACCCGTTTCACCTAAAGAGCCACCATTTCGAGTAAACGCGACGCGAACATTGGTGGCCGTTCGGTTGCGGTTATCTGTTAGTGCATGAACTAAAACTGCCACGCCACCTGGCCCGTATCCTTCATAAGTTACCTCGTCATAATGTTCCCCTTCACCAGCACTACTGGCTTTTTTTATGGCGCGAGCAATATTATCATTGGGCATATTGGCTGACTTAGCTTTATCGACTGCTAAACGTAAAGCAGGATTCATTGCGGGGTCAGGGCCACCTGCTTTTGCCGCCATATAGATTTCCCTTGAAACTTTTTGGAAAATTTTCCCACGTTTGGCATCTTGCGCATTTTTACGCCCTTGAATGTTGCTCCATTTGCTGTGTCCTGACATCCTTGATTCCTCCTGACTTTTCGTTACTATTCTCCTTTATTCTACTCTTCTTTTCAGTTAGGAACAAGCGCTACCAAAAAAAGACCCTCGCTTACCCACCTTTCTGACGAATAAACGAAGCTCTTCTAAATTAGCGTCTTCTTTTTTTATTTTTCTTCAAACCATGAACCACCAAACAAATGACGATGGCTGTCAAAGCACCCATGGCATCCAACATAACATCTTGAAAAAGAGGGGTCCTTCCGCCTGTGATCATTTGATGAAATTCATCTAAACCTGCATAGCCAGTAGCAGCTAGCCAGGAAACAACAGCTGTTAAAAACAGACCTTTGATTCTTGGCACTAATCCAATAAACCAACTACCACCTAATAGAAAATACGTACCAAAATGGGCTCCCTTACGAATAAAAAATTCAACAAATTTACTATAACCACTAGCTTGAATGCTCACTTCACTGCCAGCATATTGAAAAGAAATATTTTTTAATTGTTCTTCAAAAGGATGACTGCTCAGAAGTTTATCTAAAAGACCAACTTGTGATTGCTGTTCATACGTCTGTGATGAACTGAAAAATAAAATGGCCATAATAACAAACGCAATGACTAAATATAAATTACTATCTTTCAAATAATTTTTCATATAATCCTCTTTTCTTGGTTTCAAGTTGCCCCGTGCCTGCCACGGAAAATTCTTTTTTATTATAGTCGGTTTCGAGGGAAAAAGAAACAACTTCTCTTAGGTCTTATGATATACTGAAAAGAAAAAAATGAAAGAAGGATTGGATATGACCTATTCTATTACATGGGATTTAGACAGTATTTTCCCCAATGGGAGCGAGTCCAAAGAACTTAGCCAACGAATGACTCAATTAACCGAACAGACAAAAGAGTACCATCAATTAATCACAGAATGGACACCAGAAAGTGCCCAAGGCAAAGAACAATTTGCTGAAATTTTAACGTTACAAGGGAAAATCTCAAATGGCTTTTCACAATGTAATAGTTTTTTAACTGCTTTAATTTCTGCTAATACTAATGATACCAAGGCCAAAATTTTATCAGGCGATTTATACAATCTGTTGCCAGCGATTCAATTAGCTGAAACCATTTTTACTAAAAAAATCACCGAGATTTCAGCAGAACATTGGCAAGACCTGTTAGCCGAAGAACCGTTTAAAACAATGGCTTTTCGCTTAAATGAATTACGACGTGATGGAAAAAAACTGCTTTCCGAACAAGAAGAAAATATCATCAATACGCTTTCTCTAGATGGGTTAAATGCTTGGAGTACACATTACGATACGATTGTTGCTTCCATTGTGATTCCTTTTGAAGAAAAAGATGGCTCTGTGACAGAACTATCTGCAGGCCAAGCCTTTAACCGCATGATGGGAGATCCTGACAAAGAGGTTCGTCAACGTTTGTTTACAGCCTGGGAGAAAGCTTGGAGTGGCAAAGCTTCAATTTTAGCAGACACCCTAAATCACTTGGATGGGTTCCGTTTATCTGATTACAAATTGCATGGCACTACAGATTATTTAGAAAATCCCTTAAACTATAATCGAATGAGTCAAGAAACATTAACGGTTATGTGGGAAACCATCCAAAAAAATAAACAACCATTCGTCGACTTTCTAACGCGCAAAGCGCAATTATTCGGTAAAGAAAAAATGGATTGGCAAGACCAAGATGCACCAATTATTTTAGGTGATTTAGAAGAAAAAACGTATTCCTTTGATCAAGCCGCTGCCTTTATTTTAGAAAATTTCCGTAAATTCAGTCCGAAAATGGCCGATTTTGCCCAAATGGCTTTTGAAAAAAGTTGGATTGAAGCTGAAGATCGTCCAGGCAAACGTCCTGGGGGTTATTGTACAGAATTACCTGAAACACAAGAGTCGCGTATTTTCATGACCTTTGGCAATTCAATCAACGAAGTAGCTACTTTAGCCCATGAATTAGGTCACGCTTTCCATAGTAGCGTGATGTGGGATTTACCTTCATTGAATCGAGAGTATGCCATGAACGTAGCAGAAACGGCTAGTACCTTTGCAGAATTGATTGTTGCTGACGCCACCTTAAAAGAGGCCAAATCAGACGTTGAAAAGATTAACCTTTTAGACACAAAAATGCAAAATGCCATTGCTATGTTTATGAACATTCATGCGCGTTTTATCTTTGAAAATAATTTTTATCTAGCGCGCCAAAAAGGTTTAGTAGCGGAAGAAGATATTACTGAATTAATGTTAGCGGCGCAAAAAGAAAGCTACAAAGATAGTCTTGGCAGTTATCATCCTCATTTCTGGGCGAGCAAATTGCACTTCTTTATTGATGATGTGCCTTTCTATAATTTCCCATATACTTTTGGCTATCTATTCAGCATGGGTATCTATGCGTATGCCAATCAACAAGGCAGCTCTTTTGAAGACCAATACATTGCGTTATTAAGAGACACTGCTTCGATGACAAGCGAAGAATTAGCGAAAAAACATTTAAATGTTGACTTAACAAAACCTGATTTCTGGCAAGCCGGCATTGATCAAGTCCTAAAAGATGTGGAACAATTCATGACCTTAACTGAAAACTATGTAAACTAAGCAAAAAAGAAGCAGTAACCAACATCAGGTTACTGCTTCTCTTTTTTTCAAATAGTTTCGATATGCAAGGTAGCCCACAAGCATTAGTCCAAACGTAACAAATTCAACTACTGGCATGGCTAACCAAACACCGGTTAATCCTAGTAATTTCACCAAAATAAATAAAACTGGCACAATTAAAAAGAACCCACGCAAAGAGGAAATCATTAGCGCCATTTTCGGTTTACGAACTGCCGAAAAGTAATAAATCCCCATAAAATTCAATCCTGTAAACAAGAAGGAAATCGCATATAAGCGGATGGCTGTCCTAGCAATTTGCGCCAACTGGTCGTTCCCTTCGCTACCACAGCCCACAATGATTTGTCCCGTAAATACTTGACTGATTAAAAAGAACAGGAAGCCGGCGACCAAGTACGTAATAAAGCTAAGTTTAACAAATTTACGCAACACCTTCGTTTCCCCTAAACCATAGTATCGGCTGAGTAATGGTTGCGCCCCTTGCCCAATCCCTGTAAAAATGGCAATCACAATAATATTGAGGTTGGCAACAATCGCATAAGCTGAAATCGCCACATGACCAACTAAGTTTAACAAAACAATATTAAATAAAAACATGACAAAGGCCGAAGAAAATTCATTTAAAAAGGAGGAAAAACCAATCGACATAATTTCTCGAACATCCTGAAATTTCACTTTAAACTTTTCAAAACGTAAAACTCGTTGCGGCGACCACTTATGCAACGTAATCAGGATTAAGCTTGTTAACGGTGACATCACCGTTGCAATGGCCGCACCTGCCATACCCCACCCAAATTGATAAATAAAGACATAATCCAAAATAATGTTGACAATTCCCCCACTGACAAAAGCAATCGTTGCCAAACGAGGATTATGGTCATTTCTTAAAAAAGTAATCAGGCAATTGTTTAAAATAAATAATAATGAACAGCTAAGGTAAATCATATAATATTCCTTTGCCAAACCAAACAAGACACCGGTCCCCTGAAGTCCCCGAATAATTTGATCGGAAAAAATCAAGCTCGCTAAAGTAAAGAGACTCCCTATAACGAAAACTAACCCAATCGTTAAACTAAAATACTGATTGGCTTTTTTGATTTCTTTTTGCGCAACCGTGGTCGAAAACAACGTAGCGCCGCCAACGCCAAACATCCAACCTAATCCATTAATAATATTAACGAGTGGTAAGACAATGTTAAGCCCCGCCAATGCCTCGGTGCCGATCCCATTTGCAATGAAAAATGTGTCCGCCAAAATAAAAATTGATTGCGCCGCCATACTTAAAATTCCTAACAGAACATTTTTATAAAACAACGCAGTAAAATGGTTTTGCTGTGTTTGCTCCATACCCAAATCTCCTTCTAACAAAAAAAGGACTCATTCTTTTTGCTTCAAGGCTTACGCAAAAATCAGAATCCTTCAATTATTCAACCCAGCGATTAAATAATCTGTCTATTTATTGATACTTCTAGGGTAGCATTCTCTCTTCGAAAAAACAACCATCCTTTTATTTTTCTCATTTTAAACTTTCTTAAGCAGTTGCAGTTGTTTTTGAACCACTTGCCAATCTTCTTTCACGACTTCTTTTAAACGATAATTATAAAAGACAGCCGCTGGATGGAAGAGTGGAATGATTTGATAGGTTTTCTGCGTCCAATGATAGTTTTGTGATTGCTCATCAAATGTTTGAATGGGCGACTGAATGACCGTTCCGTGCACTGCAGTGATTGTTGGCTTTGGTCCTAAAAGTCGTTGCAACCCAATATTCCCCAGTGTCAAAATTAGTTCAGGTTGGCAAACAGCGATTTCCCAATCAAGCAAAGGCGCAAAAATTTTGATTTCTTCTTTGGTTGGCGTTCGATTAGGAAATTTGGTTACTCTTTCTCCCGTTTTTGCAATCTGCTTCGTTTTTACAGAAAAAGGTCGACTCCTAACCGCACTGGTGATATACACCGTTTCACGACTTAAGCCAACTTGTTGTAATTGTTCCATCAACAATTGACCTGAACGCCCTATAAATGGTACGTTTTCTTTAATTTCTTCTTTTCCAGGGGCTTCCCCAATCAGCATCACTTTTGGCTGTTGCGGGCCTTGTCCTTCTACAAAACCTTCTAATGGTAAGTCTTTCGCTTTAGCTAAAACTGCTTGTTTCAGATGTTCAGGATAGTGCATTTACCATCACGCCTCTCTTCTGGTGTTCTTCCTTTGCTATATTGATTATAAATAAGGCCCAAAAGAAACTCAAAAAAGGAGCCTACTCATTTAGGAGCTGGTTTTTCTACACACAAAGCTTTGTCTTTAGCTAGATAAAAAGGCCGTAAGTAACCAACTAAATTAGACATTGGTAAAACCTCCGATGGTAAATCGATCTTTAATGTCTCCTTTAAATAGGCTTTGCGTGTCGCAATCCGTTGCCACATGTCTGGATAAGTTTGCTGAATCTCTTTTTGCAATGTTTCATTAGCCAAAGCCACACATTCTTCTGCACTCACCCCTGTATAACCAGGTACAGAAGGAATAATATCCACTTGAAAGAGCATGCCACTTTCCAAGCGAATGGCTGAATCTGGATAAATAGGCGACGACATCCATTCATCATCCGAAACTAAATGCCCAGGATTCAAATGCCAGTGATAGATTTCTTTTGGTAACTGTTCTTCAATCGCTTGGTACATTTCTCGCCCTAACAATCCGATTCGAATGGTTTCAAGCCAGTGAACGACAGCTTGAAAATAGGGTTTTGCTACGCGCTCTAAATAATCACGTTGCGCTTCTGGCAATTGCTGCTCGTTTTCAATAACAAAACCTGTTCGGCTAGACAAGCCGCCTTTGTAGCCTGTAGTTAATGATAAGGCATCACCTAACTGAATTTCTTTGGCAGTCGGATACATGTTTGCATATTCAAAACGTTGACCAGTTGCCGCAATGGTTACTACCGTCGGCATTTGACCTTCATCATTTAACAAAGCCCCAATGTCCGTTTCACGCTGTCCTACTTCAATTGCATTTAAGGCCTTTAACATACTGCGAGAAGCCAAATTCGCCCCATATTCATAGTGCGCCAATTCATTAGCATTATTTGTTGTGCGGGCCCCCTTTGCTCCAATCAATAAGTGGGTCCCATTTAGTAAACGAGCTTCTTTCGGCAGCGCTTTTTTCAGTGCTTCGACAATAAAATGTGGCACATCAAACATAGTAGCGGGTTCTTGCTGTTGTGTCGTAAACATTTTCCAACCAACGATACCTATTTTTTGAGCAGTTTCATCGAGAAGCGTTTCAAAAATCTGCGACAACTTTTGTTCTCCATCCATTGGTTGATTAGGTAGCGAAAAAGCTGGATAATGAATTAAATCGGCTGAGATGCGTGCATGTTGGCACAGTTTTAAATTTTCATTACCTAAAATAAGTGTCGCCATACCATCCTTATTTAACACAAGGAGTCCTTCTTCAAACCTCGGAATAAAGCCAGTTAAGTATTCAAAATTACTGCCATGCTCTTTGTCTGCATAGAAAACTAATTGATCGAATTTTTCTGTTTCCATTCGTTGTAATACTTTCTGCTTGCGCGCCATCATCGTTTCATTCGTCAAATACGTTGGAAAAACATTCTCAAAAACAGTAGGTTCAGCAATATGTGTATAATTAATTTTTCGCTTCATTATTATCCTCCATTATTCATCTGCGACAATCAACGTTACGCCTGCTTGCGCTAACTGTTCACAGAATTTTTCATCAGGTCGTGTATCTGTCACTAAACAATCAATTTCTGTTAATTCGCAAATTTTAAATAAACCCGTTTTGTTTAATTTCGTTTGGTCTGCTAAGGCAATGACTTGTTTGCCTTGTTGAATCATTCGCCGTTTGACTTGACCTTCTTCTTCTGTGTGAATAAATAATCCTTGTTCAGATAACGCAAACACACCTAATAATGTATAGTCGGGGGCAAATTCCCCAACCTTAGCGACTGTTTCTGCCCCAAACAAAAAGAGTTGTTGTTTATGCAGTTGCCCAGGTAATACTGTAATTTTTGTCTGATCCATTTGCGCTAGAAGTAGCGCATGACTGAGAGAGTTCGTTATCGCGTGAATCGGACTATTTTCCATCGCTCGAATAGCTGCTTCCACCGTGGTTGATGAATCAAAAAAAATGGACGCTTGTTTGGGAATATTTGCCCAAACTTTTTGGGCAATGGCTTGTTTTTTCTCTGGATGCTTCATTATTCGTTGAGCATAATCATAAATAGTTGCTTCAGACTGCACTGAGATAGCGCCACCGTGCGTTCTCTTTAAATGTCCTTCCTTTTCTAAACGAATTAAATCTCGTCGAATAGTATCTTTTGAAACGGAGACTTGCTCCGCTAAAGCTTCCATGGAAATACTTTTTTGTTCATTCACTATTTTTTGAATCTTGGCTAAACGTTCTTCAATCAACATATTTCCTCACCTCTTCTAAGTAAAGATAGCATCTTTTGCATTATTTTGCAAACAAATGCAAAATAATGCAAACAAGACAAAAAAACTAGTCCTTCATTTTCTAACGAAGGGCTAGTTTGAGAGTGGTTTTAATAGGTAAATTGAATAATCATGCCGCTAGGATCTTCTAACGCAAGTAAATGATCTTTGGCAATAAAATGTAACTTTGCTTCTTCCGCATTGGCTTGGACGATCTCTAAATCTGCCGCAGTTGGTAAACGGAAGGTGTAATTTTCTAAGCCAAATTGATTTTCTTGAATCGTTGGCAGCTGTTTGCCGCTCCATGTATTTGTCCCAATATGATGATGGTACTGACCCGCTGCAAAAAACTTCGCTTGTTGACCAAAGTTAGACTTTAAGCCAAACCCTAAGTTTTTATAGAACGTTTCAGTGGCATCTAAATCGGCCACTTTCAAATGAATGTGCCCAATTTTAGAACCTTCGGAAATTCCTAGCCAGTGACCGTCAGCTTCTGCAGCTAAACTATCACCGTCTAATTCTTCTGTCACACCGATAATTTCACCATTTGGACGAATATCCCAGACTTCTTCTGGTTTATCCCAATAAATTTCGATGCCATTATTTTCTGGATCACTTAAGTAAAGGGCTTCACTATAGCCATGATCTGCTGCGCCAATTTGCACATTTTCCTGCAAAAGCCACAGCAACATATTGCCTAAATCTTTGCGGGTTGGTAGCAGGAAAGCAATATGGTACAAGCCAGTGGTCCCCTGATTTTCTTCCCCAGCTGTTAGTTCTTTTAAGACAAGAATTGCATCGTTGGTGCCTTGTGGCGCTAGCCAAGCACGTCCCTCTCCTTGTTTTAAAAGTTTTAAGCCAATTGTTTTCGTATAAAAGTTTACCATTTTATCTAAATCAGCCACTTTCAAAGTGACTTGTTGAATCCCAATATTACTTGGTAATGCTTGAACCATTTGCTTTCACTCCTTTCCTCTTCGTTTTACTAAAGCAATGATTTAGTTGAATTCTTTAAAACGAGCACTATCTTCCATGTATTCTTTTTCGCCAGCTGGCGCTTCAATGGAACCAATGACCATTTGTGCACGTAAATTCCAGTTTGCAGGAATTGACCATTCTGCAGCAACCGCTTCGTCAATGACTGGGTTGTAGTGTTGTAAGTTTGCGCCGATATTTTCTTGCGCTAAGGCAGTCCAAACGTTCGCTTGTGTTAAACCAGTTGCTTGTTCAGACCAAACAGGAAAGTTATCCGCATATAATGGGAAGCTATCTTGTAAGTTTTTCACGATATCTGTATCTTCAAAGAATAAAATTGTGCCCGCACCAGCTGCAAAACCTTGTAATTTAGCTTGTGTGTTTGGAAATGCTTCTGCTGGAGTTAATGGTTTTAAGGCGTCTTCAGTCATTGCCCATAATTTTTTGTGAGCATCGCCGAATAAGAACACAACACGTTGTGTTTGAGAGTTAAAAGCTGTTGGACTTTCTCTAACAACTTCTTTTACTAAAGCAGTTACTTCTTCTTTTGAAATTGGTAAGTTTTCTCCTAAAGCATAGATTGAACGACGGTTTTTCATCATTTCAGTAAATTTTGACATAATATGTTCATCCTTTCGAATTTCCTCAGTAAATTCATTTAATTTTGTTTACATGCTTACTATACTACCTTACTAAAAGTAAGCAAAGCTTTTTGTCTTACTTTTTGTAAGTTTTTTTATTTTTTAGTGAAAAACCTTATTCTACCAAAGAAAAAACAACCAGCTTTTTTCTAAGAAAAAGAAAAATCTGGTTGTCGATTAATAAATGTAGAAGTCAATTGAATCGTTTTCGGCCGTTTTTCTTGAAATAAGTGTGTGGCTTTTTCCCCTAATTCCATTAATGGATGACAGATTGTTGAAAAATTTAAAATTTCACTTAATAAAGTTTGTTCCTGTCCCACTAAAAAGAGTGGTCTTTCAATAACGGCTTGAATCCCTGCGGCAATTTCATCACCGTTGGTCACAACCGCTTGGAGCGTTGGATCTTGCCCACAGTGACGTCCTACTTCACACCCATCTTCATAGGTTAAACAGTCCTTAAATAACCGATTTTCAGGAATCGCTCCATAAATTTCCTGATATGCGTCAACTAAATAGCGTGCGCTTGTACTTTTTTCTGGTGCACGGTTAATCGTAATTGCCACTTCACTACATCCTTGTTGTTTCAATGCTTGGAAGACCCGCCGATAAACGGTTAAACGATCGATATAGATACTAGCATAACTAGGGTCTTCTATTTTTTCACAAAAAACAACTTGCTCTTTATATGGAGCAAACACACTTAAAGGATTTGCCTTTGACAAAACAATCATGCCATCAAACGCACCCGTGGCCATTTTTTCCAAGTAACTTTTTTCAACTTCTTTATCATAATCCGTTGGTAATAAACTGACCATCATCCCTTGCTGAAATGCTTGGTGGATAATCCCACTTAAAATAGCATCAAAATAAGGTTGATTCGTATAAGGAACCATGACACCTAATGTATTACTTTTCCCAAAGCTAAGATTTCTCGCTAATATATTGGGCTTATAGCCCAACTCATCGATAATTGCTTGGATTTTCAGTCGTTTTTCTTCAGAAACATACGGATGATGATTAATCACACGCGAAACAGTCGTGACTGAAGATCCTGAAAGGCGCGCAATTTCTCGAATTGTTGTCATACTTTCACCCCATTACTTTACAAAATTGAGTTAAATAAGGCACAATCCCTGTCCCGTAATCAATAAAACGATAAAAGGTCTCCTGCCAAGCAAAAGAAATTTCCTGAATATCCTCCTGCTGTGTCAAGTGCCACTCCGTTATCTGATGGTACGGAATTTCTTGATGCCAAATCTTATAGTATTTTTTGGGACTATTTAACTGCAGACTTTTGGCCGTCGTAGTCACCGAGACAAAATAGTAATCCATACCAAGTCTATCGCTTATCTCCACTATAACATTCATTTTCATGCCCTCCAATATTTTGATACACCTAGCTTACCTTATGAAACGCGTACCAGAGCAAGAGGAAAAATAAAAAAAGTGAGGCCATGTTATACTAGATGTATCATATAAAAGCAAAGGATGAGTGCAATGGAAACGGTTACAGTAGCAACAAAAAGCGACTTACTAACAAATTTGAACAAGCAAACAGATGAAATCATTATCTCGGGGGCACTTGCACAAGAAATTTACCACTTAAAAAAACAACAATTAACCGAAACGGAAGAAATGGGCTTTTTAGTGGGCAGCCAAGGTGCTGGCTCATTTTTAACCTATTTAATCGAGAAGTTATCCTATATAAATTCGGAGCTATCGCCAGAAGAACAAAAAATTGAACATGCGATTTTGCGTTTGTATGTTATTAAAAAATTAACTCCAGAAACTACTTTATTACGTCTAAAACAGTTAGATTATTAAAATTTTATTTAATCAAGATAGACCAATTCCCCGCGTACAACGAGTCCCTTTCATTAATCACTTGATATAATTACCTTTATTCAAGTTCCCACCATTGTCATTATCGATTAACCAATGGTATATTAGAAGTAACAGATAAGTCATTTTATTTGAAAAAGTGTTTGGGAAATGTTTGGGGAGGAATGTTTATGTGTCAACCGCAGGAAAAAAAGAAAGAAATTTCTGTTGCTAAGTTACGTTATCGTTTTGAATTACCAATGATTATCATTGGTTTTGTTTTATTGTTTTTAGCATTGGGGTTAGTTGCTTTATTGATATTGAGTGATTTGCCGATTCCTGACTGGTTATTAATTGTCTTAATTGCACCAATTGCGCCAGTCATTGCTTTTTTTACCATTCGTTATATGTACATGGATACTGCTTCTAACGGAGTGGAAATTACAGAAAATCAGTTACCAGAAATTTATTCTTTATATATTGATTTGGCAAAAGAAATGGGCTTTGGCACTAAAAAATTAAGGATGCCACGTCTTTATTTAATCAACGGGAATGGTGTCTTAAACGCTTTTGCGGCAAAATGCTCTTTACACAGACGCTATGTTGTCATTCACAGTGATTTGTTGGACATCGCGTACAATACAGGCGATTTTTCGCTGATTCGCTTTATTTTGGCACACGAGCTAGGACACCATAAATGTGGGCACACTAATTTATGGCGGCTAATGTTATCCATTATTTTGAAACCAGTTGCGTTAGATAAAAGTTTTACAAGAACGCAAGAATATACCGCTGATCGCGCAGGTTTATACTACGCAGAAGAAGGTGCTTTAAGCATGATTTATTTATTTTCAGGAAAATATATGGGCAGTCGTGTGGATTTAGAAGAATACTTTCACAGTATTGATTTACATGATGATACCATCTGGCTTAAATTGAGTAACTTCTTATCCGATCATCCTGTTGGCTTCCGTCGAATGCAAACATTGAAAAAAGCCAAAGATACTGGCAATTGGGACGTTCATGGAAAATTTTTCTAGCAAGAGCCAACCATCATTAAATAAACGTGCTGGGACAAAAGATTCTTTAACTTTTGTCCCAGCACGTTTATTAATCCACCAATAAATGAACAAATTCTTCTTTGGTGATATTTACAAAGTAGTCTTCAAAGTTAAACGCTGCTAATGCTTGCCAAATTGATGAATACTGATAGTCCACACCTAATAAAGCCGCAACGATTTCCGCTGTTTCTTTTTTGGCAAAGTAATCACCATAAATCGTTAACTCAATTATTTTACCTTTTTCAACAGTCAAACGTGCATCCACAATGCCGCCTTTAAACTTTTCTTCTTTTTTGATTGTAAATTTAGGCGCTTCACCAAAAATCCAAGCTTCATTGCCATACACTTCAGCGACCAATTTCCTAATTTCCTGTTGATCTGTTTTAGTTAGGACATATTCTTTCTCCGCAATTTCAGTTAGAGATTCGACATCAAAGAGCTCCATCAGTAAACGATTGCGAAATTCCTCAATGGTTAATTTTTGATATTTTTCGTCTAAGTACGGCCGTAAATTGGTTACGCGTCCCCGAACAGATTTTGTCCCTTTTGATTCAATTTTTTTCTTAGAAACAGTTAAAACACGTTGAACTTCTGCCAAATCAACATCATACATCAAGGTACCATGAGTATACATCTTCCCCTTTTTTGTATACATGGCATTGCCAGAAAATTTTTTCCCATCAATTAATAAATCATTGCGACCGCTAATCTCGGCCCCCGTTGCGCCCATTTTATGTAATGCTTCAATAATTGGTTTAGTGAACGCTTTAAAATCCCCAAAAGCTTGATGTCCTTCCTGAACAACAAAACTAAAGCTGACATTCCCGAGATCATCATAAACAGCACCACCGCCCGATAAACGGCGAGTAATAACGATTCCCTTCTCTCTAGCATAAGCTAAGTCAATTTCTTCATAAGCATTTTGATTTCGGCCTAAAATAACACAGGGTTCCTGAATATAGAACAACACTAAGGGCTCTTCAAAAGAGAGAGTGTTTAATAGATAATCTTCCGTTGCTAAATTTTCACGAATATCTCGTGACTGCATTATGACATAACGCATAAGGTCGCCCCACTTCTTTTTCTTCTAGTGTATCACTTTCTTTCAAAATTGGTTCACTAAACGTCTTCTCTGGCCATTCTCAAAAGCGGATGATCAACAAAAAAAGAACGTGGGACAACAATCACTTTGGATGTTTGTTCCACGCTCAAAATCTAATAAACAGCAATTGCAGAACTGTTTAGCTTTTTAATCTAACCAAGTTACTACTTCTGAAACATCTCGTCGGACTGTTTCAAAGCCGGGTGTTTGAGCTTTGCCAATCGGAATAATCAGTCCGTTCACTAAATGATCCTCAATATTAAATAACTTGCGAACCGCTTCTGTTTTAAAACCAGACATCTCCACAGTATCATAGCCTCGATCTTTTGCAGAAAGCATCAGCTGCATCGCAACTAAGCCTTGGTCTAACATTAGCCACTCTCTTTTTTGTTCTTCGCTAACATCATAGTACCAAGAAACATTTTCATTAATTCCTTGACGAATTTCTTCCGTCATCGTTCCTTGTGCGACAGCTTTAGCACTGATTTCATCTGCATTGGCCACTGTATAAGCAGTCAAATCACCTAATAAAATAATCACCGCCGCTGCCCCTTTAACTGCTGGTTGTTGCATCGAAACTTCGTAAAGGGCCTCTTTTTGTTCTTTTTCTGTGACAATTAAAAAACGCCATGAATTTAAATTGGTACTATTTGGCGCGAACATCGCTTCCTCAATTATGGCCATTAATTCCTCTTTAGGAATCTCAACATCTGGCATAAAATCCCGAACTGAGCGGCGGCTGCGAACAACATCTTGATACATCATATTTCTTCTTCCTTCCTCTTGCCTTACTTGACATAGTTATTATTACTCACTATGATGGAGAAAAAAAGTACGCACTTTTTATTCACCTAGGAAGAAAAAAGTAACCATTACGTGTCACAAGGAGAAACTATGACAACTGATAAACAAACCAGTATCAACTTAGCCCTTTCCACCATTAACGGCAAATGGAAATTATCATTAATGGATGAATTATTCCAAGGGACCAAGCGCAACGGTGAATTGATGCGTGCGCTCGACGGAATCACTCAGCGCGTCCTGACAGATCGCTTGAGAGAAATGGAAAAAGATGGCCTAGTCCATCGAGAATCCTTTAACGAACTGCCCCTCGTGTGGAATATACGCTCACTCCGGAAGGATATGCTCTTTACGATGCCCTCTCTTCACTTTGCCATTGGGGCGAAACATTTGCACAAAAAAAGGCGAGACTTAACAAATAAGTCTCGTCTTTTTTTATCTATTTTGGGTATTATGGGTAAACTTAAGATATTTTTGAAGTCCTTCTTGAATTGAATAAACGGGTGAAAAACCTAAGCCTTTCAAAGCAGAACTATCTGAAAGAGAATATTTTATATCGCCATCTCGTTCCTTTTGATAAGAAACTGGCAAAGAAAGTCCCACTAATTGGTTCATTTCTTCAATTAATTGATTAAGGGAAATGGCAACTTCGGTACCCACATTATAAACATGTCCCAACGCTTCACTTTTGGTTGCTACTAAATCTAATGCAGTTAGGACATCCTCAATGTAGATAAAGTCACGTGTTTGCTGACCATCTCCAAATATTTGAAATTGGCTCGCTTGCCCTTGCTCTAATTGGATATAACGATCCATCAAAATGGACAGGACACCAGAATAGGGGGAAGCAGGATTTTGATTGGGACCATAGACGTTAAAGAAGCGAACTGCGCTTGTAGGTACCCCATGTAAATGGTATTCATTGAGAACATAACGTTCAGCAGCAAACTTATCAATAGCATAGGGACTCAAAGGGCAAATCACCGAAGTTTCTCTTTTAGGCAACGTTGGCTCTGCACCGTAAACGGCTGCCGACGAAGCAAAAACAAAACGTTTGAGCTCTTTTTGATATTTTTTTATTGATTCCAATATTTTCAATACACTTAAAAAATTGACCTCATGTGTCTCTAGAGGCTGTGCCACAGAACTTGCCACGCTTGCCACGGCCGCAAGATGAAAGATATACTCAAACGAATGCTTTGAAAGTACTTCGTCCAATAATTGCTGATCCGTCACACTTCCTTTAATAAAAACCAACTGCTCAGTTTGTTGCAAATTTGACACTCGCCCCATGGACAAATCATCAATCACAAAAACTTGATACTGTTGACTATAAAAATTAGCCAAATTAGAACCAATAAAGCCAGCTCCTCCAGTAATTAATAGTTTCTTCACCTCTTTGCTTCCTCTCTTTTTTAATTTAATTCCACTTTTTTCGTGTTATTTTCTCTTTGGAATAAAAAAATGCAATATCGAATGAACACATAACTTACAATAGCCACAGCTAATAAGAGTTCAAAAGTAGACAAAATATTTAACAGACTCGTTAGGCCTACCTTTTCTGCAAATAAAGGTTTAACTTTGACTAATGCTGTCGCAGAAATCACTAATGGGAATGTAAAGGCAGCATAACTTGGATAGAATGTCACTTGCATAATTTTATATAGATTCACTACTACAATCCCATAAATACATTGAGATAAAATTAGCAAGAAAACAACTAATGGCATATACAAATGACCACCCATTGAAATATAGCCAGCTAAACATAACGAACCTGGCGCTGTCATAATCGTCAATAAAGGAATGGTCGATTCAGGCATTTCTTTCGACTTCGTAATTCTCTTGATTAAAATTGGTAACAAGAGTAAATAAAAGAACAACGCTACCCAAAAAACAATTTTTCCCAACTCATTGATAAACAATTGAGAAGTATTAGGAATAACGCCAATGCCGACAAACGTAATAAACCAGCTTGGATAAATATGTTCCAGTTCGATTTTTGTTGGAAAAATATGCACCGCTACAAAATAAATCATTAAAATAAAATGTAAAATCACTGCGCCAATCCACAACACGTTAATCCAAGCAGCATTGGTAAATATCCGATCTAAGAAAACACAGATAACCATTAAAGCCATTGTAAATGTTGGTGATACCGAAGCAATAATTGGATCATCTAAGGTGCTTAATGCATGTTTCATTGTAAAAATAATTTTTAAAATAACTAAAATCATTAAGAGACTGCCAAGTACACAATAAATGGTCCCAATTGTTGCATATCCCAAGGAATAAAGTAAATTCCCCAAAGAAACTATCCCTAAAATTAGTCCGCAAATGGGAATCGGGACTTTCCGCAAGAATTTTTTCGCACTTTCTACCATTATGTAGTCACACTCCGTCTTTATTTATTATTATTGATATTAATCAAAAGTATGTTATTATACTAAATGAAATATTTATATTTGTAAAATAAATATTTGCAATAACAACTATTAAGATAGTAAATAGAAAGAGGCGATTTTATGTTCGAATGGATCAAAACATTTATTGCTGTGTATGAAACCAAAAATTTTAGTGCGGCGGCCAAACAATTGTATATTTCTCAGCCAACTGTTTCTTTGCAAATCAAGAAATTAGAGCAACACTTTTCGATCAAGCTGTTCTATCGTAATGGAAAACAATCGGTTATTCCTACCAAAGAAGCTGATTTTTTATATCCAAAAATGCTCTCGATTATTGAAAGCTTAACTACTTCTTTTGCGCAAGCTGCAGAAAAAGAGAATTTTAAAGAAGACTGCATTATAGCCTCTTCAAATACAGTTGCTATTTATTTACTGCCAGATATTATGGAGAGTTTGGTTACCGCTTTTCCACTCATCAACTTTTCGATTCAACTGATGAATTCAAACGAAGTCGTGGATATGGTTCAAAATAATCATGCCCACATTGGACTAATTGAAAAACCCATTGAAACCAAAAATTTACACAAAGAAATTGTTTATGAAGATCAACTAGTTCTAGCAGGAGATGCCGCTTCAAAATTTTGGCTCTTAAGAGAAAAGAACTCTGGCTTACGTTTTTTCAATGAGCTTTATCTCAATGAACACAGTATCAACTTACCAATTATCGAATTAAACAACAACGAAGTCCTGTTACAATTGCTAAAAAATAACATTGGGCAATCAATTGTTTCTCGATTATCTATTTCCGATGAGATCCCTTGGCAACCAATTGATCAGTCCTTTGCTTCTCGAAAAATTTTCATTGTCCAGACCGATCACCATGCCAATACTTCCTTCTCTGAAGTTTATAACCGAATCGTTGAAAAAATTCGTGAACGACAAACCTAAAAAACAGGAGAACGACTTAGCTTTCGCTAAATCGTTTTCCTGTTTTTTATTTATCAGTTTCCTCTACCAATTCAAATTCAAAAGGTTCTAACTCAAATAGTTGGTGTAAAATTTGCTGGGTTTCTTGGAACACTTGTTGTGGTTCTTTAGACAAAAGAGTGCTTTGAATGGTCTGTTTTTTTGATTGAAAAAGAATTCTCGTTTCCTCTTCCTTAAATACAACTTGATGAGTTTCCCTTTCAAACATCGTATATTCTTCGAACATTTCCATAACTAATTTTTGACGAAACCCTTCTTTGAGTGCTAATAAGGTTACTAAATCTGCAACGGTTAGCGTTTCTAACGCAATTGTTTCATCTTCTACATGAACAAGATAATTCGTACACTTCACATTCGGACAGGCATTGCAGCCGCCATTAATCAAGTCTGAGGTAGTTGTTATTTTCACCTGTTTCATCTTAATCCTTCTTTCCTACTTTTCGAGAAAAACACAAGGGGTCTCCTCAAAAATATTCAATAAAATATGATTGACTTCTTGAAAGACTTCTTCGTGATTTCGGCATTGTTTTTCCATTACTAAACGCAGATCATTCACAACAAAAGTCAACGTCATCGCTTGTTGGGAAACATGTATACAACGGTTGCCTTTAACAAAACATTCTGTTTGTTCTTCAATGCATGGTTCTTTTTGATAGCCATATGCTGAAGCGACACATTCCAGGATTTCGTAGATTTCTATTTTTGGAAGTTCATAGCTACAGCTACCGATAACTAGTTGAAAACAGTTCGGCTGTTTTTCATTATTGCTTGCATAATACACTGTTGTCGTTGTCATTTTGCCTCCTTATCTCCTCTATTTTCCTACTCTTATCATAACAAAAAAAGCACGCTTCCCTTATTTAAATTGTTAATAAAGACTATTACAGATTAGTATAACCACACCTGAAAAATTCGTGATATAATTCACTAAGAAAGAAATATTACAGAAAGAAGAGATGAACGATGAAAGTATTTAACAAAAAAGTCGCAATTATTGGTACTGGTTTTGTTGGCACAAGTATTGCCTATTCCATGATCAACCAAGGGATTGCGAATGAATTAATCTTAGTTGATATTGACAAAGCCAAATCTGAAGGCGAAGCAATTGACTTATTAGATGGTGTGTCTTGGGGTCAAGAAAATGTAAACGTCTGGGCTGGCGACTATCAAGACTGCCAAGATGCCGATATCGTCGTGATTACAGCTGGCGCTAATCAAAAACCTGGGCAAAGTCGTCTAGATTTGGTTTCAATCAATGCAGAAATTATGAAAACAATTGTTAACAATATCATGAAATCTGGTTTTGATGGAATTTTAGTGATTGCCTCAAATCCTGTCGATGTACTGACTTATGTGGCCTGGCAAGCTTCTGGTTTACCTGTTTCAAGAGTAATTGGAACTGGTACAACTTTGGACACAACTCGTTTCCGCAAAGAACTGTCTCAACGTTTAGCGATTGATCCACGCAATGTTCACGGCTATATTATTGGCGAACACGGGGATTCTGAAGTGGCTGTCTGGTCTCATACCATGATTGGTACCAAACCTATTTTAGAAATTGTGGATACGACAGAGCGCTTAACTAGTGACGATTTACCAATCATTTCTGATAAAGTGAAAAATACAGCTTATGAAATTATCGATCGCAAACAAGCGACCTATTATGGGATTGGTATGAGTACTGCACGCATTGTTAAAGCCATTTTAAATAATGAACAAGCTATTTTACCTGTCTCAGCTTACTTAGATGGGCAATATGGGCAACAAGATGTATTTACAGGGATTCCTGCAGTCGTTGGCAATCAAGGTGTGACTGACATTATTGAATTGAATCTGAATGCCGCTGAAAAAGAACTCTTCCAAAAATCAGTGACACAATTAAAACAAGTGATGGCATCGTTACAACCGAACGCTTAGTAATTTTTAACTAAAAATAACACTTCAACTAAATTATTCTCTACCAAAATAGATTCTAATTCCCCTTTATCGTTCTTTTTGGTACCATGAAAGAAGAACTTCAACTAAAGCAGAAATTAGGAGGACAAAAAATGGTAATCCAAGGAGATACGTTAGAAAATAGCGCACGTCGTTTATTGCAAGAACGTGGCGTAACAATGAATGATTTAGCTGAACTTGTGTTATTTTTACAAAAAGATTATATTGACAATTTAACATTAGATACTTGTTTAGAAAGTGTTGATGCCGTGTTAACAAAGCGTGAAGTACACAACGCGATTATTACAGGTGTCCAACTGGATATTCTGGCGGAAGAAAACAAGCTACTTTCACCGTTACAAGAAATTTTAACGGAAGATGAAGGGCTTTATGGCATTGATGAAATTATGGCGCTCTCCATTGTAAATGTTTATGGATCTATCGGTTTTACGAACTATGGGTATATCGACAAGGTAAAACCAGGCATTTTAAAAGAGTTAAATGCGCATGATGGCGAACATGTCCACACATTCTTGGATGATATCGTGGGCGCAATTGCGGCTGCGGCTGCCAGTCGGTTGGCCCACTCACAACCAGATTTAAGTGATATTACTAAATAAAAAACTTGCCTCTTCATTTTTATGAGAAGAGGCAAGTTTTTTATTTGCTGGACTTCTCACAAGCTTTCTACTTAACAGTAATTATTTGCCGTGTTATGTTACAGTCAAGAATAAACAGCTAAAGGAGGTTATCTAGAAATGAAAAAGTTTTTACGCGTATTTTTAATTTTTATTGGGGTATTCTTTCTTGCAAGTTGCGGTTCAAAAATAGAGACAAAAACCTTTGTAGGTTCGCCACAAGATGGGATTGATTCCACCTTAACCTATACGTACCAAGGAGATAAAGTCTTAACGCAAACGGCTAAAAACATTGTTTCTTATGACAAATTGGGGATTACAAAAGAAGAGGCAAAAACAGCGTTGGAACCCGTTTCTAAACAATACGAGGACATCAAAGGGCTTGATTACAAACTGACCTATGAGGACAAACAAGCCATCGAAAAATTGACGATTAATTATGAAAAACTTGATTATGATAAAGCAAAAAAAGTGGATGGTATCCAGATTGATGGAGATTCTTCTAAGGGAATTAGCATGAAGAAAAGCCAAGAATTGGTGGAGTCAGAAGGTTATACAGAACAAAAATAATAAAAGAAAGCGTGCGACAATGGGCATTGTTGCACGCTTTCTTTTGATTATTTAAATCGATGTTGCCATCTTCACTGCCTGAATTGGGTCAAAATGATGGACAGAGTAAACGACTGTACCGGCTTGCCAAACTACTGAGTTGCGATTATAGTCAGTTGTTCCTGCCACGTTCAGTGTGATTTGACCAACGGTATTCGGTGCTGGCAACGTTTCTTGTTCCAAAATGTTGACAACATTTTTCGCTAAATCATCAGGCGATTCACCATTGATATTTGAGGCCCGTACGACTAAACTCCAATTGCCTTCTTGCCAAGATAAGTAACTAGAACCTGCCGCCCCTTGTTTATACCCAGTAATATTGTAACCTAAATCTACTGGTTGACCGCCATTGTCAATGATTTGGTTCACTGCATTTTTTGCTTCGGCATCAGAGCCATATGTTTTTTTCTCAAAAGAACTAATTGGCGTTAACTGATTAACACGTGCATCATTCACTGGAATCGCTTCTTTTTCTGCATAATATAAAACACGGAAATTGTTTTGATCCGCTTGTGATGTTGTCGCTGCAGTTAAAAAGTTATTCGTTTGACTCGTTAAAATTGCCTGCGGTAAGCCTTGACCAGGAAACATGTTTGCTAGCTGGTTAAGCACTTGGTTGGCTTGGTCATCTGGATTCGCATTTTTCGCTGGTGATTGCTTCTCTGCTGAGCCATTATTTGCCGCTTCCTTCGTAGAAGAAGCTGTTGCTTTCGAATCAGCTGTTGTTGTTCCTGACGGTTTCGCATCACTAGATTTTGTTGCTGCTTTGCTACTTGATTCTTTTGTAGCAGATGCTTTTGTACTCTCGACTGTGGTACTTTCCGCAGCACTGGAACGACTATCCGTATTTTCTGTACTTTTTCCGCCGCCGCATGCTGCTAAAGCAAGGGTTAAAAGAAAAGCACTAGAAATAAGCCCTATCTTTTTCATAAGAATTCCTCCTTGTTTTCCCTGCCCTTATTGTACCTTAATCATGTGTATCCGTCACTTGTTTGTGTTTCGTTCTAAGTTGGTTTAAATAACAGAAAGTGGACGGTAGGATTCGAACCTACACCTCAACATTGAGCAAGAATAAACTACTGTTAGTCTCTATGAGTTTAACACCACGTTCATCCACCTATTTGATTGATCCTTTGTATCATAACTTAGAATAATTAAATTGCCTTTAAGGAGCTTCAAAGATTATATGAAGAATTGTAAAAAATCTGTGACGAAAAAACGATTGAACCAATCAGTAGATACACTGAGGTTCAATCGTAACCAATTGTTTAATTATCTGAAAAAACTCACAATTCAACGTTAGTCCCTGGTGCTTTTTTGTTTTCCCCTTGTTGTTTTTTTAAGAATATCCCCAAAATGACGGTGATAACGGGACAAAGCAATGGGAAAAAGGCATATGGTAAGTATTCTAGTGCACCAACTTTTAACGTTCCCATAATGAAGGTACCACTAACTCCCCAAGGAATTAACGAGTTGACTGCCGCCCCAGCATCTGCCAAAGTACGAGTTAAATATTTTTTATCAATACCTAAACGAGTAAATGAGGATTTAAATGTTTCCCCTGGTAAAATAATTGACAAATATTGTTCGCCAACTAGTAAGTTAATTCCCACAGAACTTAAGGCAGTTAAAGCGATTAATTTGGCTGGATTATTCACATAGCCTTTAATTTTATCAATTAAAGTAGCCACGATGTTAAACTTAATCAACAAGCCGCCCAAACCTAATGCCAAAATAATCAACGCAGCAGAACCTAACATGCTTTCAATCCCACCACGAGATAAAAGTGTATCAATACTTTGATCCCCTGTATCTGCCACATAACCACTCATTAAGATGGTAGAAACTTTCGCTAAACTTAGGTGATGATCATTTATAAAAGCTAAGATGACCGCCACTGTAGAGCCGACTAGTAACGTTGGAATAGCCGGTACCTTTTTCCAGGCGAATAAGAATAAAACCGCTACTGGCAACAATGTAATCGGTGAAATCCAGAATCCTTGATGTAACGTTTGGACCATTGCATCAACCGATTGTAAATCCGCTGAACCAGATTGATGCCCCAAGAAGATATAGCCGACAATCGAAATAATAAACGCCGGAATAACAGTGTACATCATGTTTAGTATATGTTCAAAAAGGTTCACGCCACCAATTCCAGCAGCTAAGTTTGTTGTATCAGATAACGGTGAAATGTTGTTCCCTAAAAAGGCACCTGAAACAACTGCACCAGCTGTCATCGCATTGTCGAATCCAAGAATATGTCCAATACCTAGAAAGGCAATCCCCATAGTTGAAACAGTCGTAAAGGAGCTCCCTACCGTCACACCAACTAGTGCACAGACCACAAAAACGGTTGGTAAGAAGAACTTCACTGAGATAATTTTAAAACCATAGACCATAATTGTTGGAATCGTCCCAGACAAGATCCAAGTAGCAACTAAGACACCTATCAACAAGAAAATAATAATCGGAATGATCCCTGGTTTAATCCCTTCCACAATGCCTTCGTGGATCTCATCCCAAGAAAATCCTTTCCATTTGCCATAAAGCAACAACAACATGAATACAAAAAGAATCGGTATGTGAGGGGTTAATTTTTGACCAATAATTAAGTACCCGAGAATCGCTAACAAGGCAACCAAAATGCCTAAACTTTCAGCGAACGAAACAGTGGGTTTCGTTGATTTCATATGAAAACCTCCTTTTATGGAAAGCGAAAACTGAAGCAATAATCGAACTTGCTTCAGTTTCCAAACGACAATTTACTATAGTCATCAGATGAAGAGGCACTCAGCAAAATAATTGCTGGCCTTTTTATTCACCTAAATCTTCTTTTACTTCCGTTGCCCAACTTGCTTTTTTAAAGCGATTAATGATTAACGGAATCACAAACATAACAATAGTGATTAATGCAACTAAGACTGCATCAGTCACGGTTGTTGTACCTAATGTGGCGAAAATAACAATGATAACACTAAAAATTAACATTGCTGCCACTAAATAAGCTAAGCCATTACCTTTTTTACCAATTCGGTAAGGACGTAGTGTATCTGGTTGAGATTTACGTAATTTAATTAGGGAAATCGCAATCAATACATACACAATACTATAAATAATTGTTGTTGCATTTGTTAAAGTTAAGAATACAGCGTTGACATCATCCATTACCCCATAAAGTAAAGCGAATAATGAGATAACCACAGATTGTGTTAACACAACGTTACGAGAAACGCCATATTTATTTTCGCGATGGAAACCAAATTTTGGTGGCAATAAGCCATCACGAGCAACTTGAATAATTGTTTTTGATGGTCCAGTAACCCAAGCAGATAATTGTAATAACACACCTAAGAAGACCATGAAACTAAAGATATTACCAATAATTGTTGGTAAACCTAAAACGTCACAATAAAGCAAAATTGGTTGTGTAATGTTAGACAATTCCATTTTGCCATTTGGAACAATATTAGCAACAAACATTGCATTAATAACGTTTAATAAAACTAAACCAATTAATGAAATGAAAACGCCTTTTGTATAATTTTTTGTTGCATCTTTCAAACGAGGAATATAAACAGAAGACATTTCAATCCCAACAAAGATAAATGCAATCCCTGCTAGATATTTAAATGTGTCCATATTTTCTAAGTTTGGTAAAACTTTTGACCAAGAGAAGGCACCTAAATAGCCGCCAGGTGTTAAGCCTACTTTAATCATTGAAAGAAGACCTAAAACAAACATAACTAATACTGGGATGTAAACACCTAGCCAAACACCAATATTTCCGCCAACTTTCGCCATGTCAAATTTCAAGTTCAAGATTGTAATAATCCAGTAAATCACTAAGATACAACCTAATACGAACCAATGATTTTCACCTAAATGAACATTACCAAATGTATTACCTAGCAAAGGGCCTAATGTAGAAGCAACCATTACCATTCCTGGGAACATTTGCACCCATAGTAACCAAGCGACAACAAAACCCCATTTGCTACCTAAGGCAGTTTTAACCCAAAGTTGAGGGCCACCTTCTTGAGGAAGCATCGTAGATAATTCACCAGATATCAATGCGATTGGACCAGCAAAGAATAAGACCGCGAAAATTGTGTAAGAAATTAATGTCCAACCAACAGCAGCAAGTGTTGGGATACTACGTACAGTTGCACACAATGCCATTGTTAAACCGATAAAAGTACCTAATTCAATTTTTTTAACTTGTTGTTTATCCAATTTTGTACACTCCTTATAAGATTTTGGATAAGGAGCATGAATGACTGTTATACGCTGAGTAAAACAGTCATTCGACTGCCTCTTACCCAGACAAAGAATTGGTTAAGAGGTTAGCCGTCTGGTTGATTTATCTCTTAAATAAATCAATCAGACGAACGTTCCCTCATTCGGTTACCATTTCTTTTTTCCGTTTAAGATTCAATTATTTTACGTCGTAAATTTGTTCTAATTTTTCTTGTAAAGCAGCTTGAATCTTAGGAGCGTAAACATCAAATTCTTCTTTATCGTTCATGTATGGAGTCATTACAGCAGCACGTAACACAGTTACTTTACCTGCACGGTTCCATTCTTCGTCACTAAATCCTAAGCTGTTTACAAATTTTAATGGGCTGTTGCCATAATCTGGAATAGCAAAGTCAGTATGTGAAGTAATGAATTCGTTGTTGTAAATATTTCCTTTAACGTATGATGCATAGTCATATACATCATGGTTTAATTTGTTCATTGCTACTAAATCATCGTTGCCTTTTTCTTTAAACACATAGTCAACCATGTTGAAGTCTGGATGAGTTAATGTGTGGACTTCGATTTCTTTGTCGCCAACTTTGAATGTTAAATCATTCAAGAAGTTATAGAAATGATGTGAGCCTTCAATTGAAGCACCAATTAATTTACCATAACCTGCAACGTTTAAAGGTAAAACGTGATGTGCAGCCCATACAGAAGCAGCTGTTGCACCAGCTTTTGAACCTTCAAGGATATAAGCACCTAGTAACGCAGGAATATCGGCACCTTTTTCAAATACGTAAGTTGCGAAGTAAGAAATAACGTCGCGCATACGGATATCTTGGATAACGATACCACCAGCTGAATAAGGGATATAACCCATTTTATGAGGGTCAATTGTTACTGATTCTGCTAATTCGATTGCTTTATATGCATCATACACTTCTCTTGAAATGTGTTCTTTTTTCTCTTTGAAGACACCGTATTCTTCGTGAACATCTTGTAAATCTTCGTAAGGGATGAAGTTGTTGTCTTCGTCTAAGAAGATGGCACGTCCATAACCACCATAAGCAGCATCCACGTGTACATAATAGTAAATACCGTCTTTCATTAATTCATCGCGTAAAGCAATAATTTTATCGATTGAGTCAACGGCACCTTCTTCAGTAGAACCAACTACACCGACAACACCTAGCACTGGAATTTGTTCTTCTGCTAAGCCACGAACGATTTTTTCTAATTCGTTGATATCCATACGGTAGTTATGGTCAACTGGTACTGGGATAACTTGATCTAAACCGATACCGATAATATCAGCAGCTTTTAACCAAGAATAGTGTTTAGTTTGTGGAACTAACCATTTACCGATTGCTTGTAAATGTTTACCTGAACGAGCTGAATGAGCTTTGATTTCATCAATTTCATCTTCAGCTGATTCTAATAAGTCCATAATTTCTTTTGTTGGCATGTTCAATAGTTCCCAATCTGATTTGCCAGCAACTAATTCTGGTTTTACTTCTTTCATAGCAAATGGTAATGATTTAATGTTACGGGCATACCATAAGCCTTCTAAGTTAGCTAAAGAACCATCAGCAACGATGTGTCCCCAACCATTTTTGTAGCTCATCAAGTGAGCAAATTCATGTCCTACTTCTTCTTCCATTTGAGAAGTTGCTGGAGAAGATTCATAGGCAACGTTGTTCCCGTTCCATAGCATTGCAAAGTTGTAAGCTAATAGAGAAGGCATTAATGTTTCTGAGTTCATATGTCCCCAATATCTACCTGCTGTATGCCATGGAACTGAATGTGTACGCATGCGAGAAGAGATTTCATTCAATACATCTTTCATATGGTTGACAGTTTTTTCGTAGCTTTCAGATGTGCGTTCTTGAGAAGAGATAACTGGCATGTCTTGTGGCATGTAGTTTTGACGCCATCCTAAATGTTCATCTACTAAGTCGATCAACAAGTCTTTATATAATTGTCCGTTTTCGGCTTTGTCCCCAATGAATAGTGCATTAAGGTTCATTTCGCCTTTTGCTAATTTTTCGTTTTTCATACGAAAATTCCTCCTTACAAATTTTAATGAATTAGATTTTGCATTCACAACTTACACCCAAACGGCTAAAGTGTAAAGAAGAAAAATAACAATGGTTATCATAGCTCTTTAATTTTATAATTTTTTCACAAGGTGTCTTGTCAGAACCATTATATAAAAAAATAAGAGTGGGATTGTGTGTACAATCCCACTCTTATTAGGTGTATTAACGGTTTCACCACTACCTGTAAGGAGAAATAGAATTTTAACTTTGATCAAATAATCACACGTCTTCTCTTCGTGAAATTATTATCAATTTCTAATCCATTACTTTTGCTAAAAAGTAATTTTTCTTCCCTTTCCGTACAACAACGAATTTCCCATCGAAATGTTGTGTTGGATCGACTGCAAAATCTAAATCGGTAACTCGGTCACCGTTAATACTTATAGCTCCTCCGCTCACATCTTCGCGAGCTTGACGTTTTGATGGTTCGATTTCTGTGTCAACTAACCAATCTACGATGTTTTTAGCATCTTTGGTAATTTCAACAGTTGGCACATGTTCTAACCCTTGCTCGATTTCCTCAATCGTTAAGTCTTTAATATTGCCTGAGAAAAGAGCTTCTGAAATTTTTTGCGCTTCTTCTAATGCTGCATCATCGTGAACAAATCGTGTCACTTCTTCAGCTAAGCGTCTTTGTGCTTCACGTTTACCTGGTTCTTTTTCAACTTTTTCAGCTAACGCATCGATTTCTTCTTTATCTAAGAAAGTAAAGAATTTCAAGTATTTGATGACATCACGATCATCTTGGTTTAACCAGAATTGGTAGAATTCAAATGGTGAGGTTTTCTTAGGATCTAACCAGATAGCGCCACCCGCTGTTTTCCCAAATTTTGTACCATCTGCTTTTAGCATTAAAGGAATGGTTAACCCGAATACTTTGGCTTCTGGTCCTTCTTTTTTACGAATCAAATCTAATCCTGCAGTGATATTGCCCCATTGATCAGCGCCACCAATTTGCAATTGAATATTATGTTTTTTATGCAATGTGTAAAAGTCAATTGATTGAAGAATTTGGTATGTGAATTCTGTAAAGGAAATGCCACTTTCTAAACGACTAGCGACAATGTCTTTTGCCAACATCGTGTTGACATTAAAGTTTTTCCCGTAATCTCTTAAAAAATCTAATAAAGATAGTTCTGATAACCAATCGTAGTTGTTCACCATTGTTACCTCAGCATCTTTACCAAATAATTTTTTCATTTGGTTTGAAAGACTGTCCACATTATGTTGCACAGCTTCCATCGTTTGTAAAACACGTTCAGTTGTTCGTCCACTTGGGTCACCAATTGTTCCAGTTCCGCCACCAATTAAAATGTATGGGTGATGACCTGCTAATTGGAATCGTTTCATCATCATAAAAGGAATTAAATGTCCAATATGCATGCTATCTCCAGTTGGATCGACACCGCAATATAGCGAAATGCTCGTATTTTCTGTAAGTTCTCTTAGTCCTTCTTCGTTTGTTTGTTGATTGATTGCATCACGCCATGCTAGCTCGTCAATGATATTCATGTTATCACCCTCCATATTTATAATTATCTCTTTATAGGAAATCGTTCATTTAACGAAATAAACGATTAACACACTTGTTTTTACACGATATCCCGTGTTTATTTCTATGTATACACGGGTTCACGAAATTTTCTTTGGTCTGCCACGTATTCAAAAAAAGAATACAAAAAATCCCTAAGCCGTCAAAACGACTTAGGGACGAATTTCTCGTGGTACCACCCAAATTTATACATAGTTTAGTTTATTTAAAATACTATATACCTCTTAACAAATAACGCTGTTACCCGTGCCCTGTAGGCAGAAGCTCAAGAATGTAATTCGATAAATAACGTGTACTAGTTTCCAGCGCCACTAGCTTTCTGTAACAGTGGTTATTTCTCTACTGCTTTTCTGTCATTGCTTTGTATTTAACTTGTACATGTAGCATATTCCTTTTCGTTTTTTTTGTCAACACTCTTTGCTTAATTTTTTTTACTTTTATAAAAGATGTCCCTTTTTCACAAAAATAAAATAACGAATTCACAATAAGATTTATTTATTTTAACAGCAACTACAGATAAAAAAATAACGAAAAAATTTAAAAAATATTCTTTAAAAATTTTTTGACTTTTTTTGTGATTTTCTATACTTTTATAAAATTCCCGAAGAAAAATGACGAACTTCGGATCAGAAGTTCGTCATTTTGTGAAAAACAGTTTTAAAGAATTGGTGAAAATAATCGTGAAATTTGTTGTTTAAAAATCAACCATTTTGACATGTCGCGAACAACTTCTGGAGTCATTGTTGTACATTTTTTTCGATCTTCTAAGAAAATTGCTTCTAATTGATCAATGATTTTTTTATCATATAACACAGCATTTGCTTCAAAGTTTAATTTGTAACTTCGGATATCTTGATTGGCTGAACCAACTGTGCAGACTTCATCATCCATAATCATTGTTTTCGCATGTAAGAAACCACCGTTATAAATTAAAATTTCAATATTTTCTTTCATCAATAAGCGGCCGTAATACTGTGTTGCTCGATAAATAAACGGATGGTCGGGCTTATCTGGAATCATAATTTTAACATCTACTCCTGAAGCCGCAGCAACCTTTAAAGCAGCCAAGACACTATCATCAGGAACTAAATACGGCGTTTGAATCCAGACTCTTTTCTTGGCAGAAGTAATCAATTTAATAAAGGCCAATTTAATTTGTTCACGGTCACTGTTAGGACCACTGGCAATCATCTGAATGGATGTATTTGCCTCTGGCACCAATGCTTCAAGTTTAAAGAAATAA
The DNA here is from genome assembly GCF_018919685.1 of Enterococcus sp. S183_ASV_20. Lineage (NCBI taxonomy): Bacteria > Bacillati > Bacillota > Bacilli > Lactobacillales > Enterococcaceae > Enterococcus > Enterococcus sp. S183_ASV_20. The sequence continues at coordinate 10,768 of NZ_JAHLRI010000019.1, read as the reverse complement.
TCCAATTGATACGCCACACGATTTTTCTCGGGGGAAGAGACGTTCCAATCCATTAAAAAACGCATTTGCAGTAATGAGGCTGCTGGCCCTTGAATCCGTAAATGCGTATCCCGCCAATAGCCAAACTTTTTAGTCGTTCCGGCATATTGATCGGCAACATTAAAGCCGCCAATGTAGCCTACTTTTCCGTCAATAACAACAATTTTCCGGTGATCATGATAATTCAAACGAAACTTCAAAAGTGCTTTTTGAGAAGTAATAAATGTTTGGACAAAACCGCCGTTTTTTTTCAATTCATTCAAATGATGAACCTTGGTGCCCTTTGAGCCAAAGGCATCGTAAAGCAACCGCACTTCAACCCCTTCAGCCGCCTTTTCTTCTAATAAGTTCAAAATTTTGGTGCCGATATGATCCGTTACAAAGGCATAATATTCAATATGAATGGAGTGCTGAGCTTTTTTTATGTCCGCCATCAACGCATTGAATTTTTCCGTACCATCCGTAAAAATTTCAACATCATTTTTCTTAGTCAGAGGCATCCTATTTAATGAGGAAAAAAAGTCTGTAAACTGTTGTTGCTCCTCCGTCGGCATCTTTTGACTATAAAGTTCAAAACTTTCTTCTTGGAAATTCTGAAAATTCTCTAATTCCCGCAAATCACTTTGTTGCAAATAAAATTTCTTTTTGTCGGTTAAACCGCGCCCAAAGAATAAATATAAGAAAAAACCAAAAACGGGTAGAGCAATCAGTACGAGTAGCCATGCCCAAATTGCTGCTACATCTCGAGGTTTTAACAAAATGGTAATTCCCGCAATAATTGCATTAATAAAATAAATAACTGTTAAGACACTAAGAATCAATTGTCTTCCTCCTTTATTTGTTACGTTTTAGTATACCATCAATTACGGATTTGGAATATCTTTTCTTTAGCTGCTTCTGTCTCAAAAAATAAAAAGAGCCCCCATCCTAGTTAGTGATACTAGAATGAGGGGTTCTTTTTGATGTTTGTTTGAAAGTCTTTTAACTTAATTTCGTGTAAATGGACCTTTAGGAGCAATCAATTCTAAATTTGTACCATCTGGATCGGTAAAGTAAGCAACCCCTGTACCAAAACCGCTCTTCAAGCCATCTTCTTCTTGGAATGTAATCGGCTCTCCATCAGGTTCTACGCCAATCGCTCTTAAACGTGCAACAGCTGCATCAATATCTTCCACTTCGAAACACATATGAATTGCACTAATTTGTTCGTTGGAATAAGAAGCTTTTTCTGATTTTGGTTTAACATATTCTAATAAATCAATATTGATGTTTTCTAGATGCACATTGGCATACTTGATTAATGTATCATCTAACCCTTGTGTTTGGGCCATCCGTTTTCCACCAATTTCATCACGATTTGCGATTTTTGTTCCTGTTAATGCTTCATAAAACTTCACTGATTCATCCAAATTACTGACTGTAATCCCCACGTGGTTGACTACTGAAAAACCTTTAACTGCTTCACTCATTGTATCTCCTCCTAGTTAATTTTTAGAAATCAAACGTGTCTGGATCTGGTCCCACACGTAACGATTCATTCAATTGGTTGATTTGTGCCATTTCTTCTGCACTTAGTTCAAAATCAAAGACCGCTGCATTGCTAATCATCCGTTCTTTGTGGACAGATTTCACGGCTAATAAGATATCTTGTTGAATATCCCAACGTAAAATCACTTGGGCTGCTGATTTATTATGGTTCTCAGCAATCGCCAAAATGGTTTCATTAGATAATAATTGGCCTTGCATCAATGGTGACCAAGCTTGGACTTTGATATCATGTTTTTCACAGAAATCACGCACTTCTTTTTGATCCAATTTTGGATGTAGTTCCACTTGGTTAATTACCGGAACAACTTTTGCATAAGAAAGTAAATCTTCTAAATGATGAACTTGGAAGTTGCTGACACCAATTGCTTTCACTTTTCCTTCGGCGTATAAAGTTTCTAAAGCTTGCCATGATTCTTTGTAAGAATTATTTCCTGGCCAATGAATTAAATACAAATCTAAATAATCTAAACCTAAACGTTCCAAACTATCATTGAAAGCTTGAATTGTTTCATCATAGGAAATATGTGCGTTCCAAACTTTCGAAGTAACAAATAAGTCCTCACGGTTCAAACCAGTTGCCGCTAAGCCTGCTTTAATTCCCGCTCCTGTGCCAGATTCATTGCCATAGATTTGCGCTGTATCGATTAAACGATAATCATTGATAATCCCTTCTTCGACCACTTTTGCTGTCTCTTCATCTGGTATTTGGAATACCCCGAGACCCATTCCTGGAATTTTAGTGCCGTTGTTTAATGTTACTGTATCTGCTAGTGATGTAATCATTTGATTCGCTCCTTTAACGTTTTCTGATATCATCATATACCGTGCCGTACATGCTGTATAGTACGTACTTTTTCGTTTCATAGGAACCAAAAAGTGCGCTTTTTGTTAAATTCGCTTTTTTAGCCTAAAAAATTTTTAACTTTTTTTATATAACATACTTTTTCTCTCTTCTAAGCGTAGCATTCTTTAAATGATTTAACTAGTGTATCCCTCACGACACACGACATTTTATGCAAAAAAAGAGAACGCGTACTCCGTCTTCGAAACGTCCTAAGACGCCGACAGAATACCGTTCTCGTGGGTTTGGCACCCAATGGGGGCATAGGGATTCGAACCCTAGACCCTCTGATTAAGAGTCATTAATGTCAATTTTTAAATAAAATTAATATACCTCTTTTAGTATTAAACTATCACTCTTTATCTTATGATAGGTCAATGTTTTTTTGTATTATCAGAGATATATTAACACCAAATGATATTAATTGAAAAAGGTAAGGAAAGAAAAAAATAAAGAAAAATTTGGAAAAAATATTGGCAAAAATTTTGACTAATTTATCTTAAATATAACAAAATCATGTCGATAACTTAATAATGTCGACATTTTTTATAGAAAAATAAAAAACAGGTTCTTGATATGATAAGAAACAAAAATGTTGGTTGAAAGTTGCTTTTTGGCAAACTTAATAACGACAAAAACAGCACAAGAAACAACTATTTCTCAACTTTCTACTGCCTCAAATGAAGTATTAGTACATTTTATAAGCCATCAAAGAAGAAATTGCTCCAATAGAGGAATGATGTTTAGTTCCCTTTTTCATATATTAGTTGTTTGGCATAGCCATCTCTAAACTATAAACTGTCAATTGACAAGAGTAAAATACGCTATATTTCCTTGGCAATTGGTAGGTTATGGTTTAAATTATACTCACTGAATGACTGATATACGATTAGAAACGTTTGACCAGTCACTTTAGATAATCGCTATACAACTATTATTTTATATTCCCTCTTCTGATAGTTCTTCAGCTTCATTATTTTTTTCAAAAAGCACAATATTACTTTTTCCAACTTTTACCACTGATTTGGCAAGTTCAAACGGCTCAATACCAGAATTCCGCATCATCAATCCTTAATAAACATTGTATTATGCGAATCACACTCCTTCGGTTGAAGCCACTCTGCTTTGTTGACATAACTGTAACAACCACTATCAGATATCAAATCATCACCCTGTAATTGTAGCGTAAAACTCCCTGTAGAAACATGACCATGTGAGCTTCCATACAATCCATTAAAAAGCGTAAAATAAATATCCTCTGTTTTATAAAACATTAAACCACTTGATTCACCACGAAAAAAGTTTCTCTGGCTGCAGTGTTTTCCAAGTTCTTTCTTCATATTACGATAGCTATCATATACATATCGAAAATTGACATGATCGCTATCGTTGATAGGATTCAGAACATCTTGATTATCCGCTATATAGTAGGTAGATAAGATAGGTATCTTCAATTTCGTTCGAAGATCCAATGGCAATGATATTTCAAGATATTCAGAAATCTGTAATAGATATACATACGTCATCAAAACTTCATATTGATACAATGCGCTCTGTTCCTAATGAATGCCATCTGAATAAAATTGTAAGTCAGTTGCTCAGTTAACCGGTCCCATATTAGTTTACTCTGTTCACTAGTTCTGGAAGAAATAGATCCATAGCAGCCATTCCACCAGTTACCAATACTCCCCAATTACTAAGTCTGTACTTATCGATATAGCTCCTCTCCAAATACTCGAGATGAACCAGCAAAGCGTTTCGCAACACTTTATCAATTCCCAATTGTTTATAATCAGCAATAGAAATATAAGTCAAACTCTTCAGCCAGTTCATCACTCGAATTCCAACATCAAGGGGTCGCCAAACATTCCTATTAGTAGAATTTGGTTCGCCTTCCTCTTGAATAAAATCAAGAAGCAGACTGCGCCATTTTTGTAAATAGCATTTTTCTTTTGTTAACGCGTATGCCTGTGATAAATCTAGAAGAAAACTTTGTCGACTCAACATAAAGAGCCATTCTGGGTCATCTCCAGGATATCGATTCCATGTATATTCTTTTAGAGAATACGGAATAGAACAGGCTTCCATATCCATCGCATCATTGTAAATAATCTGATCTTTTAATAGAAAATAAGTACGTTCAAAAAGTGGTTCCAAAAGTTTTGAATGTTTTTCCAAATATCCTGAAAGCCAATCTTGCTGATAAAACTTTAGTTGATAGTTTTCGATTTTTTGAAGATTCATCGTGTTCTCGCTTTCAAATTTTATTTCCGTTAACTGAAAAAATATTATGCCCATCACTCAGAAAACTTATAAATAAGGAAACAAGGTTTACTCGAAATCGAAAACCCTGCCCCTTACTACGCTCACTTACTATGCTAAAATCCCTAAGACAGAGGCTAGAATCCCAATCACAAATAAAAAAAATTAATAATTGATACGTGTTCCATTTTCTTTTCTTGATCAAATAAAAAACTAAAATAGTTAAAATGACTGGAAGCATTTTGGGCGTAATCTTATCTAAAATATCTTGAATAGCAATTACTTGTTTTTCACCAGATTCTACATTATGTGAATACTTAATGGCGATATTTGCCTTAACAAAAGAAGTAGCTAATGCCGCAATAACAGTCACTCCGACAATATTTGCTGCTGAAGAAATTTTACCAATTTTATCACTTAAGGTTTCGATCACACTCGTTCCAAGTTTAAATCCTAAATATCCCATTAATAATTTGATGACTAGCATTGAGATTAACATCGATAACCAAAAACCCATCGGAGCAAATCCCAGACCGTCCATCGCTAATCCTGCAAATATTGTTGAAAATAAGGGGGCAATCCCAAATTAAGCAATCGAGTCTACGATTCCTGATAGGGGTCCCATAAGTGCCATCTTAATGCTGCGTGTATCTGAGACACTTTGATCATTATCATACATCGCCAACTGCATGCTGGTAATAAATGGCAACATTTGTGGATTCGTGTTATAAAATTCTAAGTTTGCGCTTGCCGTCTCTTTCAGTTTTTCTGGTTCATCTTTATAAATTTTCTTCAGCGCTGGCATTATTGTGTATAAATAGCTGACACCTTGATAAAATGTCTTCATTCTCTGTAAAATTGGAAACAATTAAAGATTTGAATACAGAAATGTATTTGTCAGACCCTTCTTCACCTAAGATTTCATATAGAGTTATTGTTTTCATTGTTCTTGTTCCTTTTATTTTTGTTATTTTTAACGCTAACTAAGAGGGAAATTCCCTCTTAGTAATAACTGCTTTCATAAACCAGTTGATTATCATAGCGGTAAAATGTATCCCAACTGCGATTACCGTATAATTTATTGGGATATAAGGCTGGATTAATTTGTTTTCTAACAATGCTGTCTTTGATTCGTGCAAGTGGATAATCGATAAATTGATTTGGTATTGGCATAGTTTCTCCACTCATAGAAGTATATGTTTTTACAGTTTGCTTTTTGATGGGGCGAAACCATGCTGTTTTTTCGGTTAATTTAATAATTTGCCAAAAAGTAACGTTGGTTTGTTCATAGCCCCAACTACTATTTTCGGCAGCAAGTTGTCTCCGAGGTGGACGACCTTTTGGGAGATTTCAATTTCTTTTTGTTTCTATTCACCTCACTTTTTTTGTTTTTGGTAGGTCATTTTCGTATAACTAAGCGTTCGTCGGCGTGCTTTGGGTTCACAACGTGTGGTAGGTGAAAACAAGGGATTGCTGTAGAAAAAGTTTTTTATGAAATGGGCAAAAAAGTTTTTTCGCCCATTGTTTTGTCCTACCATTCGTTGTAAAAACATTGTCGCCGATGATCGCTTAGATTGGGTATACGAAAGTGACCAACAAAAAAGTATTGGAATAAAAAGAAATCACACTGAAATCTCCCAAAAGGACAAGATGGTTTTAATAAAAAACTTTCTTTTAATACATTTGTTAATTTGATAATGTGATGATATAAAATAGTTTAATGAGGTGTTTATATGAAGAAAAAAGGGATTCCTTATTGTCCAAAACCTAGAAATACTTTTGAAAGGGGTTTATTTAAATATTTTGAAGGCAAAAAAGGACAAGACCTAAAAGAGGAGAATCAAAAAAAGAAGTCTAAGAAAAAAGTGAGTACGTTTTTTAGAAAGAATAAAACTGGAACGTAAAGATTTTCAAGTAATCTGTATCCCGTATCTTTTATATTTAAAGAGGTTGTTTTTCTATAAATCGTTGTAAAGAATAACTAAGTTTTAGTATTTTTTTCACAAATATTTATATTATAATATTTCTTTTTAATAAAAAGATTGTTTTTAAGCTAATTCTTATATGTGTTTTATTGAACTAACTCTTGACAGATAATCAAAAAGAATTTATAGTTGTTACCGTAGTAGCTACTAAAAATAAAAGTGAGGATTAATCAATGGAAACGATTATTCAAATCATGAAAAAATATGATTTTTCAGAGATGGAAACAAGAGTGTATACCACCCTATTAGAAAAAGGTAATCTTACAGGATATGAAGTAAGTAAAATCTCAGGTGTGCCACGCTCGAAAGTATATAACATTTTGGAAAAACTATTAAAAAAGAATTTGATTGTCGTCAATAAATCAGAACCTAAACTTTATCATGCCATCTCGGCAAATGAGTTTTTAGAGAAATTAGAAAAAAGTGTTAAAAATGATCTTTCTTTTCTTACCAAGAATTTAGGGATGATAAAAGAAAAAGATGAAGAAGACATGCTGTGGAAAGTTGATGGCATCGAGTATGTTCTGGATAAAGCAGAGCATTTGGTGAAAAACGCAAAAGAAAGTTTGCTCATCCAAGTTTGGCATGAGAATCTCACGGATTCACTGCTAAAGGCGTTGCAGCAGGCCGAAAAAAGAGTCGATAAATTTGTACTGATTTTATTCAGTTCTACCCATGAATATGATCTTCCCTTAGAAAAGTATTACATTCATGGTTTTGAAACAGACAAACTCGCTGACTTTGGGGCAAGATGGATCAACATCGTCGCTGATGAGCAAGAAGTCGTGTTTGGCACCATTAATGAAGAACTGCAATCAACCGATGTCACTTGGACAAAAAACCACGCCATGGTCAATCTAGCAAAAGAATATGTCAAACATGATGCATATACACTAAAAGTGATTGCAGAATCTTCTGAAGAACTTAAAGCAAAATATGGTGAGGACTTTGAGGGAATCAGAAAGATTTACTAGTAGGAGGAAATTTTTATGATTCGGAATATTTTGCTGGCACTAATTGTCGCAATCAATCTATATTTTATTATTTACTTTCTAAGAGACCTTTTCAAAAACAAACAAAATTTCAAAGAAGAACCAGGGGATATGCGTCTGTTGCCCTTCACGTCATTTATCACCTTCTTTCTTTCAACATTTGGCGTTTCCGACTTTGCTATCGGAACCGTCCTTTATCCAAAGTTGAAATGGGTCAGCATGAAAAAACTACCCGGAACGTTGAATACCCAATGTGTAGTACCGGTAGCCGTCATGGCATTGTCTTATATCACTGCTATCAACGTAGGGATCAAGACATTAGCTGTTTGTATTATCTGCCAAATTATCGGTGCATATTTAGGACCAAGATTTGTCGTGAAGTTACCAGAGAAAACGATCAAACTGTTTGTCGGCATAGGATTGGTCATTGCTGCATTCTTAATTTTTATGGGACAAATGAATTGGATTCCCTCAAACGGAACAGCCAGTGAATTGTATGGCGGAAAATTAATCTTGGCAGGATTTTTACTCTTTGTCTATGGCGCATTGAACAATATCGGCATTGGTTCTTATGCGTTAACAATGGTAACTGTCTACTTGCTAGGCTTGAATCCAGTTGCAGCCTTTCCTATTATGATGGGGGCTTGTACATTCTCAGTACCGATCGGCAGTGTTCAATTCATTAAATTTGATGAATACAGCAGAAAAATCACACTTTTCACTTCAACCTTCGGTGTATTAGGGGTATTGGTCGCTGTATTCCTAGTCAAATCTTTAGATACCTATATTCTGAAATGGATCGTGATTTTGGTCTTACTATACAGTGCATATACGATGTTGAGCAGTCAATTAAAAAAAGCTACAGCAACTAATTAAGGAGCGATTCAAATGTTATTTCTTAAAAAAGAAGATATTATCAAAAGTTTTTCAATGAGAGAAGCCATCGATGCGGACAAAAAAGCATTGTCATTGTATTCAGCAGGAAAGGCAAGTGTGCCTCTTCGCACCAATATCGATGTGCCAAAAAGCAACGGACAAAGCTTATATATGCCAGCTTATGTAGAAGGTGGCGAAGGCGCGCTAGGTGTCAAAATCGTTTCCGTGTATCCTGAAAACATCAAGAAAAACTTACCAAGTGTACCAGCAACGATGATCGTATTGGATCCAGAAACGGGTATGGTATCCGCTTGTTTAGATGGTACTTATTTGACACAATTAAGAACAGGCGCTGTTCAAGGAGCAGCAACAGAACTTCTTGCAAAAGAAGATGCTAAAATCGGCGCGCTGATTGGAACCGGCGGACAAGCACAGTCACAATTAGAAGCAATGTTGACCGTTCGTAAATTAGAAGAAGTTCGGATTTTTGATATTGATTTTGAGCGTGCCAGCCAATTTGCTGAAGAAATGATGCAACAATTTTCTGTAACGATGCGCCCAACAAAAACCAATCAAGAATGCGTTGAAGGAGCAGACATCATCACAAGTGTGACCACTTCAAAACGTGCGACATTCTCTGCTGAGTGGGTCAAAAAAGGTGCGCACATCAATGGAGTCGGTGCTTACACACCGGAAATGTGTGAAATTCCACGAGAAATAATCAAAGCCGCAGATATTGTTATTTTTGATACCATGGACGGTGTTCTAAAAGAAGCTGGGGACTTCATTTCACCGCTGCAAGATGGGTATATTCAAAGAGACAGCTATCATGGGGAACTAGGCCAACTGATCAATGAAGAATTGGTCGGTCGGACAAGTGGAGAACAAATCACGATCTTCAAAACAGTTGGTTCGGCTGTATTAGATGTGGTAGTTGCGACAGAAATCGTTAAGAAAGCTAAAGAAAATAATTTGGGAAAATTGATTTATTAAATAAAAAGACCGGAAGTAAACCTTTAATTAATACATTTACAAAAAGAGAACAAAAAAGACTGTAATCAAAATGCGATTACAGCCTTTTTTTGTTTTATTTGGGAGGAGATAGATCGTGTTTATGACTGTATCGGACCATTTAAAGGTACTTGGTTTTGTCCCTTTATCCAGTAGAGGGAAGTATCAATTGTATTTGTTGGATTTACCACCCTAGCTTTTCACTGGTGATTGAAGGAACATACGATAAAAAAAGTGGTAAATATTTTTATGATTTCTATTCTATGAAACTTGATCCTAAAACAAAGAAAAGTAAGCAGCACCGGATTTATTGTACGCATGTTCCTGTAAAAGTAATGTATCGCCGTGTGAGAAATTATTTATAATTCTTACGTAAAAAACAGCAATCAAGGAACAGAACAAATGCATAATGAGGAATATCAAGTGAAATTTTTATCAGTTGTGCTCTGTGGTGTTGTGTATTGTCATTAGTTCAATGTGTATTAACAGGGAGGAAAAAGCAAATGAATTTTTTTCAAAATGTGTTTACCGATTTTGTTGGGGATTTTAAGTATTTGATTATGTTGGCGATGCTTGATGGTGCGGCCTATATTGCCTTTGAACGGAAAGCAAGCAAAGCCATTCCATTGATTCTTGTGCTGGCAGTAGCTGTTTGGTTAGTTGGAGATACGTCTGACGTATTCAATTGGATTTTGGATCGCATGCGGTCATGGGGGCGATAAAATGAGCGATATACGCAATTGGACAAAGATTTGGTATATAGAGCGAGTGTTTTATAAATTGTGGGATAGGGTCGCGTTACCTCGTCCCGTAACACAAACATTTGCGATATGGTTTGGGATTAGCTTTTTTGGGGGGATTTTTCGAATTTTTCCATTTGTTATGGAACATACGATTACTCGACAAATTTTTTGTCCGTGGTTATTTGCTTTTTTAATGACACGAAAACAATTTCAAAGTTTGTCTTCTCATATTTCTTCTCATATTTTTCATCACACTCATATTTCTTGGCTTGCTGAAAAGGGTTATCCTTTGAAAGCGATCATGGATTGAGTTGGCCATGAGGATTCTATGATAATAAATCAAATATATATACACGTAATATGATTTGTCAAATTAAGTTAGAATAAAATGCTTCTTGTACATAGCTCAAAAATATCTCAATTGGTGTTCTGTAATTCAATGATTTTCTTGGAATATGATTACGTTGATTG